>CAYMXM010000091.1:0-12510 GCA_964394065.1 uncultured Pirellula sp.
CCCTCACCCCCAGCCCCTCTCCCCTAAAAGGGGCGAGGGGAGCGGGTACCTTAAAAGCGCAGCGCGTTCTAGTGCGCCAAAGCGGTGTCCGACGGGGACGAGCCCCAGTCGGACATGAAGCGAATCGGAGAACAAAACTTGCGCAAAGCCAATCCCCCACAACACCAACTTTTTGACAGCCCAGGCCAAGTCTCAACCCTCACCCCTCAAGCCTGAATTCGTTCGATTCGTGGTTCACTTTCGAACTTCAAACTTCGAACTTCACCCTTCAAACTTCAAATTCCTTCATCTTCCTCAAACCAGTCTTCGCAACTTCGAGCGGGTCCTGCTGCCAATAAGTGCGGTTGAAGAGTTCTAAAGAGAGGATTCCTTGGAACCCACTTTGTTTCAAAGTTGCAAGGATTTCCCGAACTGGTGCGATGCCATCTCCTGGATAGACGCGATCTGCATCATTGATCTTGTCGCGTGGGATGTCGGGGTAGTCATTCATATGGAGAACGGGAACCGCCGATCCTGCTAGGAGATGAAGATCCTGGAAATTCGAGCCACCTTTATAGAAATGATAAACGTCGGCCAAGATACATGCCTTGGGGTGCTGGGTCCCTGCCGCTACGTAGAGGACTTCCGAAACTTTATGCAGATTGGTAGAAAATCCCCAAACCTCTAGCATCGGAAGACAACCTACGTTATCTCCAACCTCTAAGAGGTCGCGATAGCGTGCAGCGACTTGTTCAAGATCGAGCTTGGGACCATTGGTTGCACCGGCCGGTGGGGCTGCGATCCGTTTCCCACCTAGCGCAACGACCGTTTCCATTTCGCGCCGCGCTTGCTTGAGCCCTTCTCCACGTTTAGCATCATCGTCCACGATCCAATTCGCGAACGCGATCGCGCTTTCCAAAGCGAGCCCGCTGTCGTCGAGTCGTTTGCGAAGTTCCGAAAGAGGCTTTCCTTCTTGAAGGAACTTATCGACATCGCGCAGCCAGACTTCGATCCCGTCATAACCTGCTTTCTGCGCGATCGCGATTTGCTCGACGATCGGGATCACCTCCCCATGGATCGTGCTCGTGTTCAAGCAGTAACGAAAAGGTGATTTCCCCTTGCTCGTTTCCGTCGCTGGACGGTCCTCCGATTGAGCCCCAAGGGAAGGACTGGCAGTCGCCGCCAAGGCAGCGGTGCCAGCGGCTAACGTTTTTCCAAACTTTCTTCGATTGCTGATCATGGATTTGTTTTGATGTAAAGGGTTTTGGGAGTGTTGGTTGATGAGGTTGAAGTTACCCTCCCTCCGGGGAGGCCGGAAAATCACAACCCGTGGCGTAAGCGAGGGACAGCGTCGCGAGTGCACGTAGCCCTTGCTGGGATTCCAGGCGTTGGGTGGCACATATCTGAGGCTCGAAGGGCGTGCTGTGATACCTTGGATGGATGCCTGGTTGCCAGCGCTATCCCTCGCTTACGCCACGGGTTGTGATGGGGAGGACGCTTCGCGTCCACCTCCTTCGCGCTGATGCGGCAGGCCACCCTCGGCGCGGCGGGCGGATATCTACTCCTTTGCAATAGCCAAGGGCCAGACCGATGTAGCGGCCGCGGTTAGGATTGCGAGGTACCCCCAGTCGCCGATCACCAACAGTATAGCGACGGCCAACATTCCCATGAGGATTGGCCCCGCAAAACGAATTGCTGGTGAAAGGATTCCCAACAGCAGAAGAAGATGCACACCGACCGTGGCATGGGTCAAACGCTCGGCATTGGTGTGGGTCGCCAACAGATCCGGCAACCAACCTTGTCGGTCCGCTAACAGCTGCCGTACACTCTCCCCTGTCCACCACCCGTCATTCCCAAGCATGGAAACCAAGCTGAAGAGTATCCAGAGTGCGAAATGGACTTGAGTGAGTCGGTGTGCAAAGTTCACTCGCCATGAAGGTTCGATGGAATTGTTTTCATCCTTCGATCTCCAAAGTCTCTCTAGCGGGAGCGAAGGAATCAGCAAGGAATAAAGGAGTGCTGCTACGAGAAGTGGTTCTCCTCGGCCGACCATGAGAGGGGCTCGGTGATGGAGCATCGCTAGGATAACCACGGCGATCAGGGCACCGATGCGAGCAAACCGACCGGCGATCATGAGTAGAGAAGCCGCAAATCCAACCCAGCAGAGAGGGCCGATCCAATCGGGCATAACGTAGAACAACGACCAACGATACTCCGCTCCGGTCCCATACACATCGACTCCGATGACATGCCGTCCTGCCTCCGGCGAAAGCCACCCCTCTGGACCGAACCAAGCGGGAGAATAGAGCGCGTGGAGGGCGAGGGTTAGGGCGGAAGCAATCCCAAGGTAGGCTCGCGTCCAATAAGGTGCGGCGGAAGAACTCTCGGCGAACCAAAACTGATTCCAGCTATCTATAAATTTTTTGCAGTCGGAGATCATGGCTTCACCTTCTGGGAGGGAATTCCTTTGATCGTTCGTTGCGGTTCCAACGCGGGTACGAATCGAAGTTCCTTCCCCACCTCGCGAACGATAGCAGCTTGGTAGATCACTTCATAATCAGAATGGGGGTCCTCCATTCGTTGAACAACCACCTGATCAAACTTGCCACCGTAAAGGGTATCCGCTCTTTTGACGATCGACGCGAGAAGTGCCGTGACCGTATCATCGTCCAATGCATCGATCACCGAGGTAAGGACTCCTAAAAGTTGGCGCTCTTTCAATCGATCGATGGTTCGCGCTTGAGAATCGAGAATCGTCTGCGGGGAAACGTCTGGATTGGAGGAGGCCAAGTAGAGGCGAACCGGAACATCGGCCTCTGGAGCGCGGCCCCAGTCGACGGGAACCATTTCAACTCCCAAATCGAGGCCTATAAGATAGGGCTGCGCGAAGGTCAGTATTCCGTCGTAAACGGTGCTTCGTTTCCAATTGGACGAGTATGCAATCCATAGGAGTCCGAAATGCAGGATGACGAACAGGGAGAGGAGGGAACGGGCTAGGCCGCCGGGAGGTTTGGACACAGTAGTAGGCATATCAAAGGGTTCGTACAAAAAATCTCAATCGAGCCCCATTCTGACTCCAGAAAGAATAAATGCAAACCTACAAAAGGCTCCTAATGTAGAACGGAATTCATTCCGTTAAACAACCTCTCCATCCAGTGCCCCCAACGAACGCCATGCCCGCCACCACCTCAGGGCCGCCGAAGCCCCCAGCAGGTGGTGAGAGGCTCTTACGAGAGTTAAGAGGCTCTTGATGGAAGCGGGGAGTAACGGAATGAATTCCGTTCTACATTGGACTCAAACCTTTACTTCGACAACGACTCCAAATAATCCAAAAGGGATGAGAACTCGAACTGGGTGAATTCGTTCATCAATCCAGTCGGCATCGAGGAAATATTGGAGGTCTTTCTCGCTTCAATTTGGTCTTTCATAATAAGATGCTCCACTCCTTGCGCATCTCGAATCTTGACCCGATCATTCTGCTCGTCGGTTATGAATCCCGTAAAAGTCTCTTCATCTGTCGTGAGGATGATGTTCGTGATGAACCCTTGCGCGATCGTTTTATTCGGATCTAAAATCGCTGCCGCCAAGTCTGGACGCTTATAAGTCTTCACGATGTTCCCCAGATATGGCCCCTTCTGAACCTCGTCTTGGCGTACCGTATGGCATTGCACACACTTGGCCTTCGCAAAAATCCGCAAGCCGAGATTCACATCGCCTGGTTTGTCGACAGCGTACTGAATCGTATCGTCTAACGAGACCGCAGCAACCTTGGGGGTAGTGTCGGGAGCTCGCTTCCTTATCTTCAATGTTGCGATCGCATTCTCCGCAGCTCTTTTCATTTCAGCATCTGTGCTGTTCGCCGCCGCAAGAATCTCGTCATCCAGATAGTGGCTTTGCGATCGAGACGCAATCCCCATCAAACGTATCGCTCCTTCGGTCGTTCGCCAACGACTGTCGATACTATTGTGAACCAGCGACAAAACCTCGGGACTCGAACTCTTGCTCGCGATGGTGAGCAATGCCATGTCGGCAAGCTCAGCGCTTTCCTTTTTCCCTTCTTCCGATAGGCGGACAATCGTCGCCGTTTGCGATTCCAACGTCTTGGCGTTAAGAAACGCTCTGAACGCCTCGGTCATCAGACCGGAACCTGCAGGTAATCGTTCCAACGCGGTCCACATCGGCTCAAATGCCGCAGCCTGATTGGAACGTGAAAGAGCGATAACGGTCTCCTCCAGAGTCTGGGGCTCCGTTTCCTGCAACTGAACGGCACGTTGTAGGATTTCTAGAGCCTCATCCGGGGTCTCTCCCAACTTCGCAAGTTGAGAAACCGCCAGCGGAATCGCACTTGCGTTTTGTTTGGCCAATTCCAGGAGTCGGTTCAACGCCTCCTTGGACTCGATCCGATTCTTGCTCATCGTTTCCAATAGGTTCGCAACCACGGCTGCGTCGGAATTGGCGATCTCCTTTTGCAACGCAAGCCCGATCCTGTCCGATTCCGACCATGACTCCGGTTGGTAATAAGGGCCGCGCGTGTCAGGACGCGTTCCCCAAGAATCCCCTTTCCATTCTCCTTCAACATGATAGAGGCGGCACAAGGTCGCGAGGATCATTCCCCTCCGTTCCTGGTTCGTTTCTGTCTTCAGCTTTTCCAAGAGTATGGTTACGACTTGCGGATCGTGCATCATTCCCAAGGAACGAGTCAATGTACCGAAGTGGACTTTCGTGTCGTCCAACGCCTTCAAAGCCGCAGCAGTCGCTTTGCGAGAGGCCAAGGTACGAATGGCGGTATGAACTACGATCGGCTCAGAGTGGTTGAGGGCTTGGATCAACTCGGCATCGGTCCCGTCTGTGATCAACCGCTGGACCAGAGTTCGCTCAGGGGTTCGAGATTCGATTCCTTTTACCAGGAGGAGTTCTCCTCGCGCGTCTCCTCGGCGGGTTAATTCGCGGCTCGCTTCGACCCGGCGCCGATAGCTGGGGGACTCCATTTCGCGAACCAGTTCCTCTGCGGAAGCGGTGGTGTAGTTCAGCTGCGGCTCGGGCTGAAATCCCTTGGGTTGCACTCGAACGATGTACCCTACATTGGGACCGTTCCAATTAAAGGTAGCTCCCTTCCAACTCGCTGCGTAGACGCGGCTATTGCCATCGACATCCGCATCGGTAGGACGTGTCATTCGGATAAAGGGAGTCGGCGCGGCGACTTCTTGATAGGTTGCTCCCGCAGGTTTCACTTGATGCCAATAGATTGCCCCGGTTCCCCAGTCGGCAGTGAAGGGGGCGTGGTTCCATTTTCCAAAACCTGGTTCGTCGATATAAACGGCACCGCAGCCGGAACCACCCCCGTAGTCGGCCAACGGGGCGATCGCCTCATCGCTGAAATTCTTGTACAAGCGAGGGTATCCGTGATCGTCGTTTCCCGTGAAGTGGTGCATGCGCACATCCCAGCCTCCGCCATCGTTGGTATTGTCTCGAGCGAACATTTCCATCTCAGGGCTGATCGCGACCTCCAAGATATTTCTCGTGCCGGTGGAATAGATTTCCAAGCCTGTTCCATCAGGGCGAACGCGCAGCACACCACCACCGCGATGGGTGATTTGTCGACCATCGGTTCCGGTCGCATTCATAAACCCGAAATCTCCACCCGCGATGTAGAGCCAACCATCCACGCCGAGACTTAGGCCGTTGGTGGTGTGGTCCGCGGGGCGTTTGTCGTAATCAAAAGCGAGGTTTCTGACCAAGACCTGCTGCTCCTCTGCGACTCCGTCCAGATCGCGATCAAAGAAAACACTTAGGTGAGGAGGATGCATCAAATAAAGTCGATCTTTGTCCCAAACCAACCCACGGGGGGCATCGACTTCGCAGAAGACTTTGGTTTCATCTGCACGTCCGTCGTTGTCGGTATCACGAAGTCGCAACACGCGGCCGCGCATCGGGTCTCTCCCGAGCGATCCGTTCCCATCCGAGCTGACATAGACTGTTCCATCGACCGATGCTGCTACGAATACGGGATAGTTCACAGCTGGTGGAGCCGCGAATACCGAGACTTCGAAGCCATCCGGAACTCGGACGTCACGAAGAATCGCTGCTTCATTCTCAGGACTCAACGGTTCGATGCGAGGCGGGATATTTCCACTCTTCGTATAAGGATCGGTAGAGGCAGGTTTAAACGAACCCGGTTCCGATTTGGGATCGGCCAGCCAGAGCTTCGAGATTCCCTCTCCCGCCAAACGAATTTCACGTATGCTGCACCATCCATTGCGGCTTCCTAATCCCGTCACCCGTACGAATCGCACTTCGGCGGGCTTCTCGAAAGATTCATTCCCTAAAGCGGCGCCGGTGTTCATCGAGCGATCTAGCAACGTCTGATACGTCTTTCCATCGGCCGAGCCTTCGACCAAGTAGCGGTAGACTCCGTTGGCCGATTCCCAATCGATATCGATCGCCGAGATAGAGCGAGATTTCTCAAACTCGAGTTGAATCCATGCGGGGTAGCTTGGTCCATCGGCGCACCATCGCGTCCCCTTATTGCCATCGACGACGTTTTCGCGAGCGTTACCCGTTTGTGTGCTAGAGGCGGTGATTTTGACCAAGGTTGCATCGCTCGGCATGGTTCCAACTGGTGTTCCAGCTGCCGAAGAGAATGCGTTTTTGTCGATAAAGGTTGTTTTGTTGTCACCTTCGTAAGGGACCAAGTATTCCGGTGTCAGTTTATCGCATGCCCATAGAAGCCCTCGAGTGACCAATTCGAGATAGCGAGGGTCGGCAACCGTTTCCGTGTTGTGTCCCAGAGAGGTGCTGAAGCTTCTGGCACCTTGCTTTTCGTTAACCCATGCGACGATCGCTTGATCCTCTTGTTGGGTACCTCTCCTATTGACCATTTGCTTTCCGATCGCCAGTGGCTGGGCGTCAAAGACCTTGACGTTGTTGTAAAGTTCTTCTTTGCCCGTAGTCCAATTGCTCAGGGTTTCCGTAATCGGATGTTTCTCGGTGGCAAACTCGATTTGGATAGGTTCTTGAGGACCGTGCCCTGTGGATTGAAGCCCCAGGTGTTTGAACCAGACATCTCCCCCTGTTCGAAAGCTGTGCATCGCGCAGTGCAAATGAACTGCTGGAATCTTCTGATGGGTTTGCACGATCCGATTTACCAATGCGGGATCTTTGATATCGGATGCACACTCATCGTGGATGATGATGTCGTAATCGTCTGCCCAATTCAGTTTTGAATAGAGTGGGAGAACCGGAGCGGTCGTGGAATTGTCGGTCCAATAGACATCGACTCGCACATTCGCTCGAGCCTGGATTCCTTTGCAGAGAGCCTCCTGTTGCTTTGCGTAGTCATGGCAACATCCCCCGGCGATTAAGAGGGCTCGGATCGGTTTCAGCGAAGCGTTTTGCCCTAAAGCATTTGGGGATTTGAGGGTGCAAAAGGTGACGAGTGATAATGCGAAGGAAATCGCAAGCCGGCAGAGAGGGGGCTTCATAGTGGAGGGAACTGCGATGGAGAGGAAGGAAGCGAGGAGGATTCAGAGTGGTTGGAGCTATTGTAATGAGAAATGGACGGGAATGCTCACCTCCGGCCTAGCCTGACGCATCGGCGAGATTATAAGGTGTATGGGCTGTTTGGCCGACGCGTAAGCGAGTCCCTAAAATCACGCCCCGTGTCGTAAGTTTTGAAGTTGCGCTATTTGACTTTTCTTCCACCGCGCAGCAGGTGGAAAGTCACCCTCCCCTTCGGGGAGGGGCGATCCAACGGATCGGGGAGGGGAACGTGAAGTACAACGTTTCCCTTGGTATTGATCTCCCCTAAGAGCCTCTCACTACCTTGCGGGGGCTTATGTCGCCCTAAGGTGGATTCTGGCAGGGCCTTCGCAGGGAGCTTTAGTTGGAGACGTTGTTTAACGGAATGAATTCCGTTCTACATTGGTCGAGGCGAACCTTTTCTGCTTGAGTGTGTCTACAATCGGTCCTCTGCTGATCTCTATCCCGATGGCGTTTAAACGAATTCGAACACTCCTTTCATTGCTCTCTCCATGCTCCTCACTCTTTCTTGCAACGAAGCCCCTGCTGAGCGATTGAGCTATTTGCTGCACAAACACCCAGCTCGGTTTCAAAGCTTCGACTTGAGTTTTGGCAAGGCCCATGTCTTTTACCCGGAAGCAAATGAAGCGGCCTGTACCGCTTGCTTGATGTTGGAAGTCGATCCGATCGGAATCGTACGACGTACCACCCCAAATGCCTCAAGCGGTTTTCAGATCGGAAACTATGTCAACGATCGCCCCTTCGTTTGTTCTTCATTCATGAGCGTTGCAATTTCCCAAGTCTTCGGAACCGCTCTCAACGGCAGATGCAAACAACAAGATGGAAACGACCGAAGAAGAGTCGATAGCCTCAGCGACGAGTGACGAGGCAGAACTCTTTGTATCCCTCAACGATCAACGACTTGAAGCGGTCGCGGAACAATTGCGAAACTCTGCTGCTACTCGCGTCATCGATCTCGGGTGTGGAGAAGGGAAACTCCTTAGAAAACTGATAGACCAAAGGCAATTCACAGAGATCGTCGGGATGGACGTTTCCATTCGAGCGTTGGAAATCGCGAACAAGCGGCTGAAGATGGAACGGATGACCGACCGTCAACGGGACCGAATTCGATTGATGCATGGCTCCTTGATGTATCGGGACCAACGATTGAGCGGGTTCGACGCGGCGTCGATCGTAGAAGTGATCGAGCACCTCGATCCGCCAAGGTTAGCCGCTTTCGAGCGAGTTGTGTTCGAGTTCGCTCGCCCACAAACCGTCGTCGTAACCACCCCCAACCGGGAATACAACTTGATATGGAAATCCCTTCCCGCGGGGGCAATGCGCCACTCAGATCACCGATTCGAATGGACTCGCGAAGAGTTCCAGACTTGGGGGAGGGGAATAGCAGATCAGTTCGGTTACACAGTCGAGTTCCATTCGATCGGTCCATACGATGAACAATTGGGTGCACCGACGCAAATGGGAGTATTTAGCATGCCAGCGAACGGTTGAGATTCGCGTTCCCGTTATGGGGAAACGCTGGGCATTTTTCTCTGGGAAATTAAGCGATTCTTGTCCGACCGGGGCTCGCCCCCGTCGGACACCGCTTTGGCGCCCTAGAACGCGCTGCGCTTTAGAACTCTGCTCCCCTCGCCCCGCTTCGGGGAGAGGGGCCGGGGGTGAGGGGTAGGAGTGCTAGAAGCGATAGCCAAGTTTGGAGACTCGATTCAATCTTCGTACTCAGCGCAGCGGTACTCGTACTCGTACTCGTACTCGAATCACGAGCACGAGCACGAGCACGAGCACGAGCACGAGTACGAGCCTCCGTCGCTGCGCGGTCGGGTGGCACGTCCCTGAGGTACGAAGGGCGTGCTGTTAGACCTAGGATGGATGCTTGGTTGCCAGCGCTGTCCCTCGCTTACGCCACGGGTTGTGATGGGGGGACGCTTCGCGTCCACCCCTTAACTCCGATGCGTCAGGCTAGGCCGGGGGTTAGGGGTAGAAGTGTTAAAAACGTTGACTAAGTCCTTCCTCCGCCGCTACGCGGCGAGCGGTTTCATGCATCGCAGTAAAATAATTTTTTGTGTTCCTGTTAAAAGTCATCCCATGCGAATTGAAATTCCTAATCTATCTCTGGTCGTGCTCATCGGTCCTAGCGGAGCGGGGAAGAGCACGTTTGCAAAAAAGCACTTCTTACCCACCGAGGTAATTTCGTCGGATTTCTGCCGTGGGATCGTCAGCAACGATGAAAACGATCAAGGAGCGACGAAGGATGCGTTTGATTTGCTGAACGTAATCGTTTCCAAGAGATTGGCCCGCGGGCTTTTAACCGTGATCGACGCAACGAACGTACAGAAGGAGGCGAGGCAACCGCTGGTTCATCTAGCTCGATCGTTCGATTGCTTCGCCGTCGCTCTGGTGATCAACCCACCGGAACGCGTTTGCCACGAGCATAATCGGAATCGAACGGATCGCTCTCTCGGTCCGCACGTCATCGGACAGCAACGGCGTCGATTGCGATCGGACATTCGTTATCTGGGGCGAGAAGGATTTCGTTATGTCTACCATCTAGATGACTTAGAAAAGATCGATGGGGCCGAGATCGTTCGGATCCCCCTTTGGAATGATCGAAAGAATGAGCATGGTCCGTTCGATATCATCGGGGACCTCCATGGTTGTTGTGATGAGCTGGAGGAACTCCTTCAGAAATTGGGCTATTCCGAAGTCCCATTTCAACCTGATCGCCCGAGTTGTTTTCTGCAATCCAAGGTTTATCGACATCCGGAGGGGCGGCGCGCGATATTCGTCGGAGACTACGTCGATCGAGGTCCGCGAGTCGTCGATACGCTTCAAACGGTAGCGACGATGCACGAAGCTGGCTCGGCGATCTGCGTCCCTGGAAATCACGACATGAAGCTCTTGAAGAAGCTTTCGGGGAAGAATGTCCGAGTGACTCACGGGTTGGAACAGACGTTGGCTGAAATCGATGCGATCGACGAATCGATCCGACCAGCTTGGTGCGAAGAACTAGCTCGGTTTCTAGATGGCTTGGTAAGCCACTATGTACTCGACGATGGAAAACTCGTCGTCGCTCATGCCGGAATGAAAGAGGCGTACCAGGGGCGAGGGTCGGGGAGAGTGCGCGAGTTTGCTCTCTATGGTGAGACGACGGGAGAGACCGATGAGTATGGATATCCAGTTCGGATCAACTGGGCGAGGGACTATCGTGGCAGCGCGATGGTGGTCTACGGACATACACCGGTTTATGTTCCTGAATGGTTGAACCGAACGGTCAATGTCGATACGGGGTGCGTCTTCGGTGGAAAGCTTACGGCACTACGATATCCAGAGCGCGAGTTCGTTTCAGTTCCGGCAAGGCGAACCTACTTCGAGTCCAAGAAACCTCTTGCCCCATCGGATACCTCCAGTCTAAATGCGCAGCAAGTCTACGATGAGCTGCTCAGCGCCGAAGAGGTCCTAGGCAAGCGTCATATCGAAACGCGATTGATGCGCCATGTCACGATTCATGAGGAGAATAGCGTCGCCGCGTTAGAGGTGATGAGCCGGTTCGCGGTCGATCCGAGATGGCTGATCTATCTTCCGCCGACCATGTCCCCTTCGGAAACTTCGAACGAAGAGGATTACCTGGAGCATCCGCGAGAAGCTTTCTCCTACTTTCAGGGGGAAGGAGTCGAGTCGGTTTTGTGCGAAGAAAAGCACATGGGCTCGCGCGCTGTCGCCGTCATCTGTCGAGATGCGGAAGTCGCCAAAAAGCGTTTCGGGGTGCGTGATGGGCTATCCGGGATCATCTATACGAGAACGGGGCGTCGCTTTTTCGATTCGATCCCTTTGGAGGAGCAACTGGTTGAGCGGATTCAAGTGGGAATGGATAGTTCGAACCTTTGGGAAGAACTTGGTACCGACTGGGTTTGCCTCGACGCCGAGCTGATGCCTTGGTCCGAAAAGGCCTTGTCGCTTCTTCGTTCCCAATATGCCGCCGTAGGGGCGGCGGGACGAACGTCATTGGAAGCGACGCAAGAGATTCTGAACAAAGCGTTGCACCGAATGAACCAAGCGGATCCAGTCGATAGGACGCTTGCTCCTTTTCAGGAAATGGTGGCCCGTTTTCAATCGCGTGAGGAGGGGATCCATCGGTTTGTGGCGGCTTATCGACAGTACTGTTGGGAGGTGAATGGATTGGAGGAGATCAAGTTTGCACCGTTTCACCTTCTCGCCACTGAGCGAGGGGTCCATATCGATCGAGATCATCGCTGGCATATGGAACTGTTGGGCCGTCTATGTGACCAAGTCCCCGAAGTCCTCCAGAGGACGAATTGTCGGTTGGTACAAACCGGGGACGAAGCGAGCGTTCAGGAGGGAATCGACTGGTGGAAGGAAATGACCGAGCGAGGTGGGGAGGGGATGGTTGTGAAACCTCTCCACTGGGTTACATACGGAAAGAAAAACTGGGTGCAACCCGCCGTGAAGTGTCGAGGGCCGGAATATTTAAGAATCATTTACGGTCCCGATTACGATTCCCCTCGAAATCTGGAACGATTGCGTGTCCGTAGCGTCGCGAGGAAACGATCGTTGGCGTTGCGCGAGTTCGCGTTAGGAATCGAAGCGTTAGAACGGTTCGTCCGACGCGAACCTCTTCGGAATGTACATGAGTGCGTATTCGGCGTTCTCGCGTTGGAAACCGAACCGGTTGACCCAAGGTTGTAGGATGGAGGGCGAGAGAGCGGCGAAGGATGGTTTAACGCTTTGGAGGTCTTCTCTGGGCTGACGCATCGGTGGTAAGGGGGCGTAGTCGTAGGGTGTGTGAAGTGGCCGCTGCTTCCAGCTCAGATCGAGCTGACGAGTCAATCCTCGTTTCTATTGCAATTACCTTTCGCACCCAAAGCGGCCATGGAACACACCGAATCAGGCTTGAGGGGTGAGGCTTGAGGCTTGAGGAAGAAGAGGGCTTCGCCCCGAGGGCTCAGTTTCGAACCAGAGCGAAGCTCTCCTAGG
>CAYMXM010000092.1:0-12432 GCA_964394065.1 uncultured Pirellula sp.
TCCTGAAGGAGGTGGTGTGTGGCTCTTACGAAACGTCAGTTTTTGCAATCGACAGTTTCGGTCATAGCTGCGGCCCAAACTTGTGCGTCGATGGGCTACCTACAAGGGGAGTCAACCCAAAGGCCCCCGATTCGAATCGGCCAGATCGGTCTCGCGCACGGACATGCGAACAAGATCGCGACCTATCGTGAATCAAGCGACTACGAAGTTGTCGGGATTGTCGAAGAGAACGATGCCCTTTTTGAAGCCGTAGGTACGAAACCACCGTTCCATGGCATCCCACGCATGAGTCGAGAGAAACTTCTCAGCCAACCCGGCCTCGAAGCCGTTCTTATTGAGTCCGAAATTAGCGATTTGCTGCGACATGCTCAAGCTTGCGTTGAAGCCGGACTGCATATCCATCTTGATAAACCTGCAGGTGAATCTCTTTCTGATTTTGCCAAGGTTCTACGGGAGGCGGAGAAGAACCGGCGAGTCGTGCAACTTGGGTATATGTTTCGCTACAATCCAGCCGTTCGTTTGCTACGCACATTCCTTGACAACCGGTGGCTCGGGGAAATATTCGAAGTTCATGCGGTCATGAGCAAACAAGTAGGTGCGCCCGAGCGGCTTAAGTTGGAACGTTACCCTGGGGGGATGATGTTCGAGTTAGGCTGTCACTTGATCGATCTCGTGGTCGGTATTCTGGGAGAACCAACCACAGTTCGCCCCTTCAAAACAAGATCAACCGAATGGAATGATACGCTGTGGGACAACATGTTGGCTGTCTTCGAGTATCCTCATGCAATCGCGACCGTGAAATCAAGTTGCCTGGAAGTAGACGGCGGAAGCCGTCGCCACTTGGTGGTTTGTGGTACTAGAGGAACGTTCCACATCGAGCCGCTGGATAACCCGAAAGTGCGGCTGACACTTAGCCAGGCTTGTGGCGATTACACCAAGGGGACGCAGATTGTCGAACTCCCCAAGTACCGACGCTACGTGGATGACGCAGCCGAGATGGCCTCCGCAATCCGTGGTGAAATCGTATTTCCCTACAGCTACGAACACGATTTGGCCGTACAGAGAACGGTCCTCAAAGCATCTGGGGTGTTCTAGAATCAAGGGGCGGTGTCTCTGATACCGATAGAGAGGGTATCCAAGTAGCATCTCTTCCTCTTGTCCGGCATTTTTCGAGACCTCGTTATTGTTTCTTATGAGCTGTTCGTTTGGTATGATAGTTCCTGTCAAGGACCATCGGAACTGGGCAAAGGGGGCTAATCTCTCACATGAATACAATCGCTGATGTACTCGCGGCTGCACTTGCGTTGCCATCCGAGGATCGTGCCAAGCTGATACTGCTTCTTTGGGATCAGATTCCCCCCGAGGATTGGTCAATGCCTTCAGCAGAATGGATTGCCGAATCGAATCGAAGAAGTGAGTTAATTGACAACGGCGAAATGGGTGCAGATGACTGGAAGAGCGTGCGTGCTCGGGCTCGCCGAAAGGCGGGACTTTCGGAATGACGAAGGTTCGCCTCTGCTCCGAAGCGGAAAACGAATTCACTAATGCACTCTGTTGGTATGCCGATCGAAGCTCCGAAGTTGCCTCTGTCTTCGACTCTGAATTTGACCGCACACTTGAAAAAATTACTGCTCGGCCCGACAGCTTTCCAGTTTGTGATGAACGACACAGATTCGTTCTCATGCGGCGGTTTCCATATCAAATCATCTACCGCGCAATCGGTGACACGGTAATGATCGTTGCAGTTGCCCACACGTCCCGAGAACCGGGGTACTGGTCAAACCGATAATCCAACACCAAACGGGCGACCTTAGGAAGGATCTGAAATTGCCTGCCATCGATTTGAATAGTCGTCTTTGGAACCACGGATAACTCGGATGTCACGGATTATCTGGCTGTTTGAATCTGCGAAAATCGGCGCAATCTGCGGATAATCTAGGCTCTGCCACTATTTGCGGTTCCAAGTGCAGTAAAAAAGAGCACCGAAGATTATTAGGGCCGAGACAGAAAGTGTAATCAACCTCCAGAATCGCCAGCCGCTGGGTTTATTTATTTATCGACGCAGGGGATGAAGCTTGTTCCTGCGCAGCCTGTTCTAGGAGAGAAACATTACCACCAGCAGTCCCGTAAGTGAAGATTGAAATTGGCTGCACGCGGTGATCTTCCACATGCGTTCCGACAGGGACGCCTAACGACTCCAAGTCAAAGTAATGATCTGGAAAAACGAGCCCCCCAATTTCATAGTCCGAAAAACTAACAGAACTTGTGGTAGTGCCCGTGGTCGACTCCTGAACCCTTGTTGCCGATTTAGGCATCCATAACCCTGAAGAAACCTCTAGGTACTCCAGCTTTATTTCATCCGAATAATCGTTCTTGCTACCACGGCAAAGATCCTTCCAGCGTGTCAGCACGCCCCCTTTTTGGTGATCTACAGTAAAGTAAAACTCATAGTTCGGACCATCGTCGTGCTCCTTAATCGAATACGTAACCAGATCGCCCTCGACAGACATTGAGACCGTAATCTTTCCTGTCTTGATGCGGTCAAGGGAGTTGTCTACTTCTGCGGTTCCGGCAAGAAAGTCTCGCAAAAAGCTACTGATTTCTTTGGCGTTCATTTGCTCTCCCATGTTAAACGCAAAAGGAGCCTCGTAGGCAGTCAACTCTGCACAGAGCTCTCGCCAGCGATTTTCTTCCTCATGTTTGTTGGCTAACGTAATGGATGGAGGATCGTACTTAATCAGCATTGCATTCGAAAGGATTCGCACGCACCGAATCGTCTTCTCGTCCGTGCGAAAATCGATTTCAAAACGCCCCCTAGCACCATCGGTTGCGAAGAGCATTTCAATGCTGTCAGGTTCTGCTTTGGCCGCAAAGCGATAGTCAATCAGCCTCTCTGCTCTCTTGTCAAAAAGCTTGATTCCGCTTTGAAGCTTTTCGGTGATGTGCTTTCTTCCCTCGTCACTGTTCGCGTAAAACTCTTCCCCGAAGGAAGGGGCTACCTGCACCGTGGTTGGTAGTAGACTCGAAGCAAGAAACAGGACTAAAAGCAATTTCCCACTCATTTTTTTGGCTTCCTTACCTAAGTTGGATGCTTCAGAAGGCACAGGCCGTTCTGTCCTTTCTCGCATTGTTACCAGCACTTCGAAAAGAGCCCGGTCGAGAAGGGGAGTTATTCACCGAAGAGACCACGTTGGCTGGAAAATACAAAATTTTCCGTCGCGGTGCAATGCTGCCCCTCACTTGCGCGTTTAGAGTTAGCGATTTTGAAACACAGAGGCACAGAGAGCTCAGAGCTTGAGAGCGGCCTGACGCATCGGTGTTAAGAGGTAGGACGCGAAGCGTCCTACCATCACAACCCGTGGCGTTAGCGAGGGATAGCGTCGCGAGTGCACGTAGCCCTTGTCGGGAATATCTCAGGCGCCGGATGGCACGCCCCTGAGGCACGAAGGGCGTACTGTGAGACCTTGGGTGGATACCTGGTTGCAAGCGCTGTCCCTCGCTTACGCCACGGGTTGTGATTTTCGAGCCTCGCTAACGCGTCGGGTTGTGATGGGGGGACGCTTCGCGTCTGCCCCCTTATTAATGCGGCCGGTCCTACCACTACCAGCCTCCTAGCACTTGAAGGGGGCTTGGATTGCCCTGGGCTGGAGGGGCCCAGGCGTTGGTGGGGGAGGAGTTGGGGGCGTTGTTGAACGGAATGAATTCCGTTCTACAGGCCTACTCTTCGCTCATGTCGGATTGGGAATCGTCGGATGCGGGGTCGAACGGGGTGGGTTCGAAGGATGGACGATCCTCTACGACTGGTGAACTACCAAAGGGGCGGGGAGCTTGATTCAACAGGGGGAAGGACTCTTCCGCTGCTGCTGTCCCTCGATTGATGAGATCCTCCAACGCTTCCTTGCGGTAGCTGACTTCGGAGTCTTGGAAGACTCGGAACCCAGTACCAGCAGGGATCAAGTGACCGAGGATCACGTTCTCCTTCAAACCGACCAATCGGTCCACCTTGCCAGCCAATGCTGCTTCGGTAAGTACCTTCGTCGTTTCTTGGAACGATGCTGCCGAGATAAAGCTATTGCTTTGAACCGCAGCCTTGGTAATCCCCAACAACTGGACTTCCCCATGAGCCGGTTTTGGCTTCTTGCCCTTCGCAGCCTTGCCACCAAGCCCTTCGCATTGTGCGTTGGATGTCTCAAAGGCATCGCGTGGGACGATCGCTCCCAGTGCAAACTCGGTATCCCCTGGATCGGAGATCTTCACGCACTTCGAAAGTTGATCGTTGACCCGCTTGAACTCGAATCGGTCCATGACCAGTCCCGCGAGAAGACTGGTGTCCCCTGCGTTCGTGATCTTGGTCTTGCGAAGCATTCTCGCAATGATGATCTCGATGTGCTTGTCATTGATATCCACCCGTTGCAGGCGATAAACCTGCTGGACTTCGTGGACCAAGTACTGCTGCACCGCTTCTTCGCCACTGACCCGCAAGATATCGTGCGGAACCATCGGACCTTCGACAAGGGCTTGCCCCGCTTTGACGGAGTCTCCCGAGTGAACCAAGAATCGCTTCCCTGGTGGTACCAAGTGTTCGACTTCTTCTCCACTCTCGCTTCGAACGATGATCGATCGCTTTCCTCGCTTCCTATCCTTGGAGATCTCGACGATACCGTCCAACTCCGCCACGACAGCAGGGTCCTTCGGCTTGCGTGCTTCGAAGATTTCGGTGACCCGTGGCAGACCACCGGTGATGTCTTTAACACCGGTCGCTTCACGAGGCATTTCGGCGATTTCGGTCCCTGGAGTAACCATCTTCCCTTCGATGCAGGAGATAACGGCCTTGTCTGGGAGATAGTGAACGTCGAGGGCCTTCCCGTCGGCATCTTCGATGACGATCTGAGGATGGAGCTTCCCGCGAGAGTCCATAATGCGACGTTGGAAGTTACCACTTGGGTCCTTCTCCAACTTAAGCGTTTCCCCTTCGATGATGTCGACGAAGACAACCTTACCGCCAGCGGTCGAGAAGATCGGAATCTTGTGAGGGTTCCATTCGCAAAGAGGTGCTCCCTTGGCGACTTCATGATCTTCCTTCACGAGGAGTCTCGCCCCGGACGGAACGTCGTATCGCTCTAACTCTCGACCGCGAGCGTCGACGATGGCGATTTCGCAGTTTCGAGTGAGGACCACGTCATGCCCGTCGTCATTGGTGACGAAACGCATCTTCATGAACTTGACGATACCAGCCTTCTTCGCCCGGATATCGCTTTCTTCCATACTCGTGTTGGCCGCTCCCCCTTGGTGGAACGTACGCATGGTCAACTGCGTTCCAGGTTCACCGATACTTTGTGCGGCGATGATACCGACTGCCATTCCCTCTTCCACCAGGGAGCCGGTGCTCATATCCATCCCGTAGCAGCATCGGCAAACTCCGAGTGGTGCGTCGCAAGTCATCGGCGAGCGGACTTGGATCTTTTCCAAGCCCATCTCTTCGATGGCGCGCGCGATCTCGCGAGTGATCATCTGGTTCTCTTGAACGATCGTTTCGGCCGTGATCAGGTTGACGATGTTCTGACGGCTAACACGACCGACGATCGAATCTGCCAATCGAACTTCGACCTTCTCGCCACGATAGATCGTTCCCTTGGTGATCCCTTGCGTAGTGCCGCAATCGTTCATCGTGATCACAACGTTTTGGGCCACGTCGGCGAGCTTACGGGTCAAGTACCCGGAGTCCGCCGTCTTGAGTGCCGTATCGGCCAATCCCTTACGAGCACCGTGCGTCGAGCTGAAGTACTCGAGAACGGAGAGACCTTCCCGGAAGTTCGACTTGATCGGGGTTTCGATGATTTCCCCGGTCGGCTTGGCCATCAGACCTCGCATACCGCACAATTGACGGATCTGCTCGATCCCCCCCCGTGCACCGGAGGAGGCCATCAGGAAGACGGGGTTGATATACCAACCACCACGGTGGTTGTCGTTTTCCATCGCTTGAAGCATGTCCTTCGTGATCAATTCACGAGTCGCCGTCCAAGCGTCAAGAACTTGGTTGTACCGTTCTTGCGCGGTCATGACCCCCTTGAGGTAATTCTTTTGGAACGCCATGACCTTCTTGTCCGCGTCAGCGATGTGCTTGGTCTTCGATTCCGGCGTCAAAAGGTCGTCCGCACCGAAGGAAAGCCCCGATCGAGTCGATTCACGGAACCCGAGTTGGTTCATGTCGTCGAGAAGATTGATCGTCGCACGACGACCGAGCCTCTGATAACAGTCGCTGATAACCCCTGCCAAATCGCTACCCTTGAGTGCGATGTTGTAGAAGTCGAGACCTTCGGGGAGGATCGAATTGAATTGAATTCTTCCAAAGGTTGTCTCGATGATCGCACCCGGCTTGTCGTTCGGATCATCCGACTTCAATTTGCGATTCGCAGGAAGTCGAACCTTGATCTTCGCGTGCCGCGCGATCGTTCCTTGCTGGAACGCATACTCCGCTTCGGTCATCGTCGAGAAGACCATTCCCTCTCCCTTTTGATCGGGAAGAAGAACGGAGATGTAGTTACAACCCATAACCGTGTCCTGCGAAGGACTCATGATCGGCTTACCGTTGCTCGGTGCGAAGATGTTGTGGGTACTCATCATCAACGTGTGTGCTTCCACTTGGGCCTCGATCGAGAGGGGCAAGTGAACGGCCATCTGGTCACCGTCGAAGTCCGCGTTGAACCCTTTGCAAGCGAGGGGGTGTAAGTGGATTGCATTCCCTTCGACGAGAGTCGGTTCGAACGCTTGGATCCCCATCCGGTGCAGCGTCGGTGCTCGGTTGAGCAAGACGGGGTGATTGCGAATCACTTGTTCGAGGATATCCCAAACCTCTTCGTCCTTGCGTTCGAGCATCTTCTTCGCAGACTTGATCGTGTCGGCGTGCCCGAGCTCTTTGAGCTTGCGAATGATGAACGGTTGGTAGAGCTCGAGCGCGATCTTCTTAGGAAGACCGCATTGGTGCAATCGGAGGCGAGGACCGACCACGATCACGGAACGAGCGGAGTAGTCGACTCGCTTCCCGAGAAGGTTTTCTCGGAATCGACCTTGCTTACCCTTGATCATGTCGGTCAAGCTCTTCAAGGGACGGTTGCTGCTCCCGAGAACGGGGCGCTTGCAACGTCCGTTGTCGAAGAGAGCATCGACCGATTGTTGCAACATCCGCTTTTCGTTTCGGATGATGACTTCAGGTGCATTCAGATCGACCAGCTTGCGAAGCCGGTTGTTTCGGTTGATGATCCGGCGATAGAGATCGTTCAAATCGGAGGTTGCAAAGTTTCCGCTGTCGAGGAGAACCAACGGACGCAGATCGGGAGGAATCACCGGGATCACATCGAGCACCATCCATTCAGGACGATTTTCGCTGTCGCGAATCGACTCGACCAGCTTGAGCCGGTTGATGAGATCCTTCTTCCGTTGTTTGCTGCTCGTTTCGGAGAGCTCGGTTCGCAACTCTTCGGAGAGCTTGACGAGATCGAGACCTTGAAGCAACTTTCGAACGGCTTCGGCCCCCATGTCTGCTTCGAAGTTATCCCCGTGCGTAGCGCGTGCTGCTCGGTATTCTTCTTCGGTGAGAAGCTGTTGAGCTTCGAGGTCCGTCGTTCCAGGATTGGTCACGACGTAATCTTGGAAGTAGATAACCTTCTCAAGGCTGGTGGTCTTCATCTCGAGCAAGTTGCCGAGACGGCTAGGCATCGCCTTGAAGAACCAGATGTGAGCGACAGGGGCCGCCAATTCGATATGCCCCATTCGCTTGCGTCGAACGCGGGAGTGAGTCACCTTCACACCGCAACGATCGCAGATCATTCCCTTGTATTTCATCCCACGGTACTTACCGCAAGCGCACTCCCAGTCCTTTTCAGGGCCAAAGATTCGCTCGCAGAACAAGCCGTCCTTCTCAGGGCGGTAGGTACGGTAGTTGATGGTCTCTGGCTTCTTGACTTCTCCGAAGGACCAGGAACGAATGTCCTGGGGTCTCGCAAGAGAAATCTTGACCGAAGTATAGTCATTAACGCGATCGTAGGTGGCTTCAGCATTTGCCATTACGAAAAACTCCTAAGGTCGGTGCAACTCTGTCTGAACGGCTCAACGGGAGGTTCGAGGACGGAGAGCGATGCCTGGTCTGTTGGTGGATTGAGTTGGATTGGGTTTAGAGCGTCGTTTTAAAGACGCTCGATTTACTTCGGTGCAATCGATAGTTTCGATCGCTTGCTCGGCGAACCTAGATGCGTCTCTTTTCAAGACGCATATTGAGGGCGAGTCCTCGAATCTCATTGGTGAGAACGTCGAAGCTGGCAGGTGTACCTGCTTCGAGGGTGTTCTCTCCCTTGACCATCGATTCGTAGATCTTGGTTCGCCCTTCGACGTCGTCACTCTTGACGGTGAGGAGTTCTTGGAGGATGTAAGCTGCACCGTATGCCTCGAGTGCCCACACTTCCATTTCCCCGAATCGCTGACCGCCGAAGCGAGCCTTTCCACCGAGGGGTTGTTGGGTGATGAGGGAGTAAGGTCCGGTGCTTCGTGCGTGAACCTTGTCGTCGACCAAGTGGTGAAGCTTGAGCATGTAGATGTAGCCAACCGTGGTTTCTTGCTCCATCGGCTCACCGGTTCGACCGTCGTGCAAACGGATCTTGCCGTGACTCGGAAGCCCCGCTTCATCGAGCGCCTTGTTGATGTCGGTTTCGCTCGCCCCATCGAAAACAGGGGTGATCGCTTGGAATCCAAGCTTTGCACCAGCCCATCCCAAGTGGGTTTCGAGAATCTGACCAACGTTCATACGGCTAGGAACCCCGAGCGGATTCAACATGATTTGGAGGGGAGTCCCGTCCGGCAAGAAAGGCATATCTTCGACGGGCAACACCTTGGAGATAACCCCCTTGTTACCGTGACGACCTGCCATCTTGTCTCCGACGCTGATCACTCGTTTGGTCGCGATGTAGACCTTGACCATCTGCAACACGCCGCTGCGAAGTTCATCCCCTCGCTTCATGCTGTTGAGTTGTCGATCGCGAATGTCGAGCGCTTCTTCAACCGCTGGCCAAAGGTTCTTGTGAACCTTCTTCACCTCCGCGTGAAGCCCCGCATCAAGTCGATTCAGAAGCCGCGACAGGTTGAAGGTTTGCGCCTTCTCTGCGATGAACTTAGGATCCTGTCCACCGGTCAGAGGAGTGCCATCTTCATCGGTCAACTTCCCGCCTATCGACTTTTCAAGCTCTTCTGCGAAAGCAGCGAACGAAGTGGTGATCTCTTTGTTCCCTTCGGTTTCGATTCGCTTCAGTTCCTTTTCGAATTCCTTTCGCTCTTCTTCCGAAAGGCTCATCCGTCGCGAGAACTTCTGGGTATCGATCACGATCCCTTCTACACCAGAGCTGACTTCCAAGGAGTCGTTCTTTACATCTTCCCCTGCCCGACCGAAGATCGCGTGGAGAAGTTTTTCTTCAGGAGTGAGCTCGGTTTTGCTCTTAGGAGAAACCTTCCCGACGAGAATGTCCCCCGGTTTGACGTAGGTTCCGATCTGGACGATCCCGCTGTCATCGAGATTGCGAAGCGCCTTCTCGGAGACGTTGGGAATGTCGCGGGTGAACTCTTCACGACCAAGTTTGGTTTCGCGGATTTCGACGTCGAACTCTTCGATGTGGATCGAGGTATAAACGTCTTGCTTGACTAGCTCCTCGCTGATGATGATCGCATCTTCGTAGTTGTATCCATCGAAGGACATGAAACCGACGAGGACGTTTCGTCCGAGAGCGAGTTCACCCAGGTGGGTTGAAGCACCGTCGGCGATGATCTGTCCTTTCTCGACCTTCTCCCCGAGACTGATGATCGGGTGTTGGTTGAGGCAGGTACGCTCGTTGAGCCCTTGATATTTCTTCAGGTGATAGATGTCGTTTCCGATTTCGATTCGGAGGGAGTCGACATAGGTCACCTTCCCGGCTCGACGTGCTCGAACGACCATCGCGCTGTTCGCGGCGACTTCCTTTTCAAGCCCCGTACCGACGATAGGTGGTTCGGCGACGAGCAAGGGGACCGCTTGCCGCTGCATGTTAGACCCCATCAACGCACGGTTCGCGTCGTCATGCTCCAAGAATGGGATCAAACCTGCGGAGACACCGATCATTTGGCTCGGCGCGATGTCCATGTAATGAACGACGTCTGGCGTGACGATCTCAAAGTCACTTCGGTGACGAGCGATCAAGCCGGGGCCTGCGACGAGAGAACCATCCTTGATCTCCAAGTCGGCGGGGCCGATGTACGCATCCGACTCTTCGTCGGCTCGCAACCAGACAACTTCGTCGGTAACCTTCCCCTCTTGAACTTTGCGATAAGGAGTGACGAGGAACCCGTACTCATCGACACCGGCATAGATCGAAAGGGAGCTGATCAAACCGATGTTCGTACCTTCCGGCGTCTCGATCGGGCAGATCCGTCCGTAGTGGGAGATGTGAACGTCCCGGACTTCGAAGCCCGCTCGCTTTCGGTTCAGACCACCAGGTCCTAGAGCCGACAACCGGCGTTCGTGCGTCAACTGCGACAGCGGGTTCGTTTGGTCGACGACTTGAGAGAGTTCCCCTCGACCGAAAAAGTATTCGATCGCAGCGCTGATGCTCTTCGGGTTCACCAAGGAGCGCGGCGTCATATCTTCGACTTCCTTCAAACTCATCCGTTCTTGAACGGTTCGTCGAAGTTTCAAGAATCCCTTTCGAAGTTCCTCGCAAGCAAGTTCATCGATCGTTCGGAGACGTCGATTCCCCAAGTGGTCGATATCGTCAAAGCGAGCGGTCGAATCGGGATCGAAGAGGTCGATCAAGTAGCGGATCGAAGCGACGAGGTCTTCTGGGCGGAGAGCCATTTCGTCTTCGGGAACGCTGAGCCCAAGTTTGCGATTCACACGGAAACGTCCGACGCGACCGAGACGATATCGGTTGATGTCGAAGAATTTCTCGTGGAAGAGAGTGCGTGCTTTTTCGAGGGCCGGCGGATTCCCAGGTCGGAGCCGTTGGTAGATTCGCAACAAAGCTTCCTCGTGGGAGGAGGTGTTGTCTTCGGCGAGGGAATTGAGGATGAAGGGAACCTTGGGAGCATCCATCAACTGGATCGATTTGACGCCTGCTGTGCAGATCATTTCCGCAGTGCTGTGCCCGATCTTGTGCCCCGATTCGACGATCACTTCCCCGGCTCGTTCGTGACCGGTTGGGAAGACGACATCGTCCGCAGCGATCTTGTTTTCGAGGATAGCAACGTTTTGCATCCCGCTGATTTTCTCGGTTTTGACTTCATAGAAAGCCTTCAACAAATCCTCGTCGGTGCTCAGTTTGGGAGACATCGCACGGAGGAGTGTCATGACCGAGAACTTACCGCTCTGGTCGATTCGAACCGAGAGAGAGTCCTTCTTGGTAACGTTGATTTCGATCCAGCTTCCACGCTCGGGGATGACGCGGCAGGAGGGGAGTTTTCGATCGGTAGTTCCTTCGGCTTCCTCGACAAAGTCGACCCCAGGGGAGCGGTGCAACTGGCTGACGACAACCCGCTCTGCACCGTTGATGATGAACTCTCCCCCCCCCATCATGATCGGGATGTCACCCAGGTAGACCTCTTCTTCGAGGGGTTGTTCCCGGTTGAGACGGAACCAAGCCTTCAATGGCTTTCCGTAGGTCAGACGAAGCTGACGGCACTCTTCTGGAGTGTAGCGAGGTTTTCCCAGTTCGAACTTGATATAATCGAGGGCGACCGTTTTGTCGTAGCTGTCGATCGGGAAGATTTCACGAAAGACCGATTCCAGTCCCTGATTCTTCCTTTTGTCGGAGGCGAGATCCTCTTGCAAGAAGGCCTCGTAGGAGACGGTCTGCAAAGTGGTCAAGTTAGGAATCGGAAACTGACTTCGACCCGAGCCAAAGACTCGAACGGAAGAGGGCTGCAATCGTCGCTTGGAGGAAGTTGCCATTGGAGACTAATTCTCAACGTGGGCTAAAAGGAAAAAAACAGTGGGCTGAAGGAGAACGGCGGGCTGAAGAGAAATTCAACAACGAGACGGCGAATCGACGGGAGAGGCAGCGTCTGAACCCCTGACAGGGGCATGGCCCAAGGGTTCGCAAGAGAATGCGGGTGAGAATGGAGTGGAATGAACAAACGAAATAGAATATCCGTACAATTCACTCCCCCTTGCTGCGCACAGAACAGTGACTTTAGTCCGCAAAACCCTGCGTTCCGGAGCCACTTTTGTCAACCGAGCCGACGTCCAGGGGGGTAGTGTAGCGTTCTTGTCCTGTTAAGATAGGCCAACGAGCTACTTTTTTAGAAAATTTTGAAAAGAATCTCAACTACTGGCACTCCGCTAGCTAGAAGGGTGACCGGGTATCCATTTTAACCGCAGGGGACGCGGAGGGGCGCAGAGTTAGAACCGAAATGGAATTC
>CAYMXM010000093.1:0-12426 GCA_964394065.1 uncultured Pirellula sp.
ACCCCTTTTCCCAAGGTGCCAGGCACCTTCCGGGACGTTTTGAACGGTGCCTGGCGTTTTGAACGGTGCCTGGCACCGTTCGGAACCCTGCCTGGCACCGTTCGGAGCCTGCCGAATTCGAAAGCTAGCATTCCTCCCCCCTTTTTTCGAAGTGCCTGGTACCGTCCGAGCCCCCTAGGGCGTAAGACGTGTTCCCCAAAACCTGCAGTCTTCAACGCGCCTCGACCGATATTTCCTCAATAGCCTGAATACGCTATTGTTCCCGGTCCTATTTCACCGGAGGGAAAGGAATCCCATGGATCGTCGAGATTGGTTGAACGCTATTAGTTTGTTGGCATGCGGCTCGCTTCTAGGTTGCCGAGGGTACCAGTATGGACACGTCGTCAAACCATCCGCTCCCAATTTGGTCGGAAGCCACGAAGCGGGAGCCGAAGTTTTCGATCCGTTGGTCGATGAAGCGGTCGCGAAACTTCTATCAAGGCAACATATCGTAACCCAGGATACTCCCCTCGGCCCCGACGGCTTTCCTGCCCCAAAAACAATCTGCTTCGTCGGAATCGAAAATAAAAGCGCCGAGGATATCGGAGACTTTAAAGACCAACTTTATCAACAGATCGACACCCGAATTCTCGATAGCAACCAATTCCGGGCAATGAGTCGACGGATGGTCGATGCGGCGCTATACGAAACGCGTCTCCGCCCCGACTCTCTGATGATTCCCGACAATATGCGACTATTCACCGCCGTGCTGGAGCGGCAAGGTGCTCCGATCGACTACCTCCTATTCGCGGTGCTGACGAGTGGTACCACGACACGAAACGCTTCAACGCAACGGGACTACGACCTGACGCTCGAACTGGTCAACGTCCATACAGGAATTACCGATAAACAATCGGCGGAGGTCCGAAAAGGGTACCACAAGACGGCGATGGGGAAGGTCTGGAACTACAACCCCTTCAAGCGATAACCACCTATGGATCGCCAGGGCAACGCGTCGGGGCATTTTCGAGATGGTCACGGTCGTCCGTTAGTAGGCGATTTGTTCGTGGCCCAGGCGTCTCGCCCGGAGCAGCTTTTGCAACTCCGGACCAGACGTCCGGGCCACATAAAGGAAGCGTACAATTCCCAAAAGGAAAATACTTTACAACGTTCCTGTCGGGAGACATGCAATCGACTTCCGTGCTTGCAAATCTTCCTCTTTTGCATCGGGGTCTTGGTACTCCTGCCTCTAGGGGGATGCAGCACACATGCCAAACGACTGGCAACCCCTCGAACGATGTTCTACGACGGACGATTGGAGGAATGTCGAACGAGCCTGATCAAGCTTGAGAAGAGTCGCCATGATCGAGACATCGTCAACCTGGATCTAGCGATGGTCGACTTGGTAAACGGCGACCCGAAAAAAGCGGAATCGAGGCTGAAAGTGGCGAGGGATCGATTCGATGAACTTGAGGGGCCAGCCCTTGCCGAGAAAGCGGTTTCCCTATGGACCGACGATCAGATCAAAAGTTATGAGGGGGAAGACTACGAAAAAATCCTCATCCGCGCCTTCCTCGCCCTCTCAAACCTTCTGCATGACGGGACCGATGCCGAAAGCTATTCCCTCCAACTACAGGAAAAACACAAACAGCTTGTTCAAGACCGTCCAGAACCCACCGACGCTCACAAGCCGCAAACGTATCGTCCTCTTCCACTCGGCTTTTACCTCCGTGGGATGCTGCGTGAAGCAACCCACCGAGACTACGACGATGCGATTCGCAACTACGAAATCGCTTCTAGCCTCCTTCCAAACTCGCTCCCTTTTCAATGGGATCTGAATCGGGCTCGGGATGGAATTCATTCTCAACCCGGGAATGGTGTCATCTATGTTTTTGCCTTGGTTGGCAAAGGTCCCTACAAAGTCGAGGTGACCGAGCAACCGACGAGTGATGCCTTGTTAATTGCGGATCGGATCGTATCCGCAGCTGGGCCGTATAAACTCCCTCCGACGATCGCACCGATCAAGATCCCGGATATCGCAGTTCCCGCTTCGGACATCGATGGAGTAGGAGTGAGTATCCAAGGACAAATGATTGGACCGACCGAAACGATTACCAATATTGAGTCGCTCGCAATGGAAACCTATCAGGCAAAGCGAACCGCGATTGTTGCTCAAGCGGTTGCACGTCGCGTCGTCAAGAAAGCGACGATCGCAACCGCGAAGAAGACGATGAAGACTGATAGCCTAGCATCGGTCGGGATGGACTTGGCCGGGATCGCTTGGGAAGCTACCGAGGGAGCGGACACCCGTTGCTGGGGACTTCTTCCCCGCGAGATCCAAGTCATGCGAGTGGAGGCCCCGCGTGGGTCGGTAGACGTTCAGTTAACTCCCCTATTGCGAGGCCGTCCCGTCGGTTCAGCCAAATCGACTCGTGTCGAGGTGACCGACGGTCGAAACACCTATCTCCTCTGCTGGTTCCCAGATGCTCGCAGCGCCGAGTTTTTAGAGACAGGGACTGCTGCGGAACGGCCTAGATATCCGCACACGACGCAGCGACCACTTCACACACCCTAACTACCCAGCAAACGTCTGCTGTGTAATACGTTCATACGCTTCGATGTACCTATTGCGAGTCTGGTCGATGATCTCATTGGGAAGCTCCGGCGGAGGGCTGTTTCGATCCCATTCGGTCTTCATCAGATACTCCCGCACAAACTGCTTGTCGAAAGAAGGTTGCGGAGAGCCAGGCTTCCAGCCTAAAGCAGGCCAGAATCGGGAACTATCGGGGGTGAGGACTTCATCGATCAAGATCGCACGATCTTCAAACCACCCCCATTCCAATTTGGTATCGGCGATGATAACCCCTCGCTCGGCAGCCAAGTTACTACCTTGCTCAAAGACCTGCAGCGACTTCGTCCTTAGCTCGAGCGCCAACTCCTCCCCGATCGCGTTTTCCATGTAGTCGTAAGTGACGTTTAGATCATGCCCTTCAATCGCTTTCGTGGAGGGAGTGAAGATCGGTTTAGGAAGGTAGTCACATTGAAGCAAGCCGGTCGGAAGATCGATCCCACAGACTTTTCCTGTCTCTTGATAATCTTTCCACCCGCTTCCTTCCAAGTAACCGCGAACGATGCATTCGAACGGGAAGACCTTTGCTTTACGAACGATCATGCTCCGTCCGGCAAGAAGATTCTCTGGATCGTATTTGGCAACCTCCTGCGGCAAGTCGGTCGTGAGAAAGTGGTTCTCAACGTCGAGAAAATCGAACCAAAAGAGACTTAGCTGGGTAAGGATCTTTCCTTTCTCGGGGATTCCATTGGGGAAGACCCAGTCGAAGGCGCTGATTCGATCGGTGCTTACGATCAGGAGCTGATCTCCCAGATCGTATACGTCTCGCACTTTCCCTTGACAGCGTGGGAAAGGAAGGTTGGTTTGAAGGACAACGGAACTCATTTCACCTCTTCTGCGGTCATCTTGTAAACAGCGTAGTGTCCTTCGTCGTCGGGATACTTGAAAGACTCCGTGTCGATTTCCAACTTACCTTTGACGGTCACAACGCGCGTAGTATAGCTGATCGATTTCCCCGGTTCCATGTTTACGATAACGCAATCAAAGAGGGCCGCGCCTGGTCCGAAACAGCACTCCTGATTGTCGCGGACCAGGACGAATTCGGTAATCCCAGTTTGACTGAAGAGAGTCGTCGGGAGGATAAAACCTCGAAGCTTCCAATTCTTCCCATGAAGGTCCCAGTTTTCTTTTCCGAGCATCTCCTCTTTGAAAAGTTGATCCTTTTCAATATCGAACTTGAGATCGTCAAAGGTGATCTCGCCACGCTTCTTAGCCGCCTCACGAGCCTTCCGCTCGTCGGCAAGTTCCCGATCCGATTTGGCGGTAGCTGCGACAGGAAGCGGGTTTCGATTTCGGTTGGGAGGGAGATAAGCACGAGACGGCGGAACGATCGAGGAACCTGACCGGGGTGTAGGCGTCTGTTCCGCGCTAGCCTGATCTGGAGTCTTCTCAGGGGTGGGAGTTTCGGAGTCCTCGGTCGCAGCCTTGTCATTCGCTGGAGTGTCATTGGCAGCAGTATCGTCCACCGAGACACTCTCCTCGGGAGCATCGCTAGTCGTTCCTTCGGCGGGAGGGGCTGGCTCCTCCGAAGTCGAGGGGGAAGAATCCTCCCCGGCGGGGATCGGGGGAGCGATGTCTTCTTCAACGACCGGAGCCTGGGATTCCTGGGGCGGTTCTTTTTTGGGCTCGCAGCCGATGGAGCAAGCGATCCCGCACACAACCATCATTAGGTAGCCAGGAATCCAAGCGGTAAGAGAGCTTCGTTTCATGCGAACTTGGGGGATCGAGGAACTGTCATGGAATTTACCCCGCGACCGGGCTTGGGGGGCCTGACGAATCGGTGGTAAGAAACATTGGCGGTAAAAATGGGACGCGAAGCGCCCACCCATCATACCCCGACGCGTAAGCGAGGGACGCTGTTCATGATACCGTAGTTCGGCTGGAAAGTCTCAGCGGAATAAAATCGGAATCAAACGAGCTTGCATTGTTTGGGAAAGTTTGCACAATACGGTCCCTTGAATCGGAGAGGTGGCTGAGTGGTCGAAAGCACCGCATTGCTAATGCGGCGTAGGGGTCAAACCCTACCGCAGGTTCGAATCCTGTCCTCTCCGCTTCTTTCTTGTAGACGCCGAATATTGGGGCAGGTCTCTTTTCTTTTGAGAAGACGCTATACTTGAGGGCATGCCTAGACCTAAAACGAGCACAGGGCCCAACAAAGAAACCCCTCCCCTTTTTAGCTCGCCTCGTGACAGCAGTATCTTGCATAGCCGTTAGCGGAATAAGTGGAGAGCGTGCTTTATCCGCGAATTCCCCACTAATACAATGCCTAGGTCTTCTGGTCCTCATCGCTAGCTTGGCTGGTGTTTACGTAGCTTTGTTTGCGATTGGGAGGCCGAATAAAAGTTAACGCGGAGATGCTTGACGCGGATCGAATTCCAACAAATTTTTTACGGAAGCAGATTGAAGATGGGGGCTACTCCAATAGAAAAAGTCGATCGTTGGGCTGCTGCTGCTGGCCAGACAGGTAAGTCGAAGGAAGTAATCGATAGGGTCATCGTTGCAGGCGAGTTTTTAGAACGAACCGCTCGAATGAGTGAACGGGAAGCATGCGAATGCTTGTCCGGCATTGATTTTTCAAAACCAGTCGCCGTGGTTAGGCTCCCTCAGTCGGTCTACGTGCAGTATCTTCAAAAACATCGCGGAGTGTGGTTTACTGACACTGGCCTTACCCCTGATTTGGTGGGATTGGCTGAAGGAAGAAGAACCAGAACCTTGTTTTCTCCGGTAGGAAACGTACCAGCATTGAAAAGTACGGCGAGATCGATCAAGGATTTCTGGACACCTGATCATTTGTTTCAATCAATCGCTCCGGCAGCCCGCGGAAAAATGGGGCAGCTTACACGAGGTGGCGGAACGCAGTATGTCGTTTTTGACAGGTATTCGATGAAGGAAGTCTGAGCGAGAGACATTAGCGTAACCAATCATGGGACCAGCCCCGGTCGGACAAGAAACGTTTCCGAAGAATGCAACGGGAATCAAAGACTACGAACACAAACACCAATCAGCATTCTTCGCTGCTCTATCTAAAATCAATCCAGCAAGTGATACTGGCCTCGGCAAGCTCGTTTCTTTAATCTGCGACAATCGGCGGAATCTGCGGATTATAAAAGTTTATCCACAGATTCCGCCGATTCTCGCAGATTACGGATTGGAAAAATCTGCTCGACATGAGAAGCAGAAAGACCGAGAATGAGTCTTCCTTATTGGTGGAAAGTCAGACAGCGTTGCACCTTGGGATGAATTCCAATCGGTCCGGAGAATTGGTAATGATCATGATCGTATGTGAAACAGGTGAGACCTTAAGTGTTTCGGGAGATTCATTGGATGGTGTCGACTTAACGGGTGCACAATTGCATCGTGCATTGCTCGATGATCAATCCTTAAGAGCGGCAACACTTATCAATGTTAATTTTAGGTCTGCGTGGTTGGAGCGAGCTGATTTTTCGAATTCTGACCTCAGTGGCGCTAACCTTGCCGCGGCAACTGCATCAGATGCGAACTTTTCTAATTGCAAGTTCATCGAGTCAATGCTTCGTAGTGGAGTTTTTTCGAATGCCGATTTTAGCGGTGCTGACTTAACAGACGCAAAAGTAGGACACGCACAATTCCAAGGCGCAAACTTCCGCAACGCCGTGCTTCGATGCGAGGGTTTGGCGACGTCGGATATTACTGGAGCTAGATTCAATTCTAAAACCCTATGGCCAGCTGATTTCGATCCAGTAGCGGCGGGTGCCAGCCTCACAGACGAGGTGACGGAAATTGTGGTCCGTGCAAACGACGAAGAAGAAGAGGGAGAGTAGAATGAGGGCGGACGGAAGATTACAACAATCTGCGTGAATCCTCATTACTCTCATGCAACTACCGCGGAATGACAACAGGTGACGCTCAGACCATATTCATTCCTCCACGTTCCCGTCGATTCCGCTTGTTGTTTCATTTTTCGTTATCCTGAAATCCCCCCTCTTGCTCCATATTCTCTGCGCTTGCATTCTCTGCGCTTTCGCGTTGTATCCGTCGTCCGTATCGGCGAAGGTGAACGTCCTTCTGATTATCTCCGACGACCTAGCGGCTACTCTCGGCAGTTACGACCACCCGTTGGCGAAGACACCGCACCTGGACGCGTTCACAGAAGCAAGGCGCGGAGAGAAGGCGGAATACTGGGGCCGGAGCATCCGCACGCCGCGCTGGCGCTACACGGAGTGGAATGGCGGAAGGAATGGAGTGGAACTCTACGACCACGAGAACGATCCGGGGGAATTCGCCAATCTCGCCCTGGACCCAGAGCATGCGTCCATCATAGCGTCCTTGAAGCCATTGTTGGAGGACAAGACCATTCCACCTCCAAAGCCCTGATCGCCCGCGATGCTCTGGAACGCCACACGCCCGGTCCGACAAGAAACGTCAGCTTCCCAGGAAAAAGATGCCGCACAGCGTTGCTTGGGATGGAGGGTGGCGTCAAACTGTTTTCAACGCTAACGCTATCAGCGCTCACACTATTAGCTTCATCAACAACCAGGAGATGAGTTAACTTGCCTAACTCAATTCATCGACGCCATCTCATTCAAAGCATGGTCGCTGGTTCTACGTTGATGCCAGGGTTGTTAAGCCAGTTGATGGCTGAAGAGAGGGGAACCCCTTCTTCGGATCCGCTCGCTCCCAAGGAGCCGCACTTTCCCGCGAAAGCGAAGCGCGTGATCTTTATCTTTTCCAATGGTGGGGTGTCCCATATGGATTCCTTCGACTTCAAGCCACAGCTTTTCAAAGCGGATGGGAAGCTCACGGGAATCGGAGGGGGGCTTTCCAACCAGCAGAAGGTACTCCTCAAACCGATGTGGGAGTTCAAGCCGGGAGGAACCTGCGGTACGTTGGTGAGCGATCTGTTTCCACACATCCGAGATCGGATGGACGATATCTGCCTCATCAAGTCGATGAAGTCGGATGACAATGAACACTACCAAGCAACCTTGGCCATGCACACCGGTTCTTTCTTTTTCTCAAGACCCAGTATCGGGTCTTGGATCAGTTATGGGCTAGGGACCACCAACAGCAATCTACCATCCTTCATCGTTCTGGCAGCGCAGCTACCCTACGCCGGCACTCAAGTCTACGCGAACGATTTCCTCCCTCCGTATCATCAAGGTGTTCGCGTTGTACCGGGGAAGGAGCCGATCGTCGATCTTGCACGCAGGACTCCTCAAGAGGAGATCCAACAACTGGAGCTAGAGTTTGCTCAATCACTCGATCGAAAGCACCTTGCAGATCGTGGCCACGACCAAGAACTTGCTGCGCGAATCCGAACCTTTGAAACCGCTTTTCACATGCAGACCGAAGCTCAGGAAGCTTTTGATATCGAAAGTGAAACGAAGGAAACACACGCGTTGTATGGGATTGGAACCAAAGAGACGAACACCTTCGCATGGAAATGTCTTGTGGCAAGAAGGCTAGCGGAGCGAGGAGTACGGTTCATCGAATTGATCGACGGGAGTTCAAGCCACAACTGGGATCAACACACCGGCATGGAGCAGCATGCGAAACATGCCAAAGGGATCGATCAACCTATTGCTGCACTCCTTGCCGACCTGAAACAACGAGGCATGTTGGAGGATACCTTAGTCGTCTGGACCACCGAATTCGGAAGAACTCCGGGAATCGATGGCGAAAATGGACGAGGTCACCACGGTGCTTGTTTCTCCTCCTGGATCGCGGGAGCAGGGGTTCGCGGTGGGATTTCTTACGGGGCAACCGATGAAATCGCCTCCACAGTTGCGGAGGATCAAGTCCATGTTCACGATTTCCACGCAACAATCCTTCATCTGATGGGGATCGACCACACGCGCCTCACCTATCGTCACGCCGGTCGCGACTATCGACTAACCGATGTTCACGGCAATGTCGTGAAAGGGATCTTGTCGTAGGCTTGGGTTGAATGACCTACGACGCAGGTTCCAGCTGTTCAACTTTGCTCATGCTGACCAAGGGATAGGCATGGTGTCGGTATTCACCATCTTCCCCTTTCACGAGAACAACGGCTGTCATCGAACTGACAGTAACCATCTCGCGTTTCAGAATATCGACCTTATCGCCACTATTCATCGTGATACGGATGGGGCCCAGCCTGATCCATTCGTTAAGTTCTTCTCGATCCATTGGCGTTTCTCCTTAGCGTGATTTTCGGACGTATGCTTCACCTTCCTGGCTGGCGCTCATCTTCGAGACGACATAAATCGCAATAAAGCTTGCGGGGATGGTGAAAATCCCAGGCTGACTCAAGGGGACCCAAGCTTGCGAAGCGGGGAGTCCGTAGAGATTCTTGAACATGTCGGGGGAAACGATGATCCAACCGAGCGAGAGAAGAACTCCCGTTAGAATCCCCGCGATCAGTCCTTGTTTGGTCGTTCCTCGCCAGAAGAGAAGCATCAGCAATGCGGGCAAGTTCGCGGAAGCGGCGATGGCGAACGCCCAACCCACGAGATAGGAGACATTCATCCCCTCGAACAACAGCCCGAGTCGGATAGCGATGATTCCGATTCCCACCGAGGCAATCTTCGCGACACGAACCGATTTCGCTTCCGTAAGTTTGATCCCGAAAAAACCGCTCACAATATCGTGAGCAACGCTTCCACCGGCCGCGACAATCAAGCCGCTCACCGTTCCTAGGACTGTGGTAAAGGCGATGGCAGAGACCGCAGCAAACAGAAAGTTGCTAAAACTCTTGGCCAATAGAGGAGCTGCCATGTTGGAATCGTTGGGATCTAGCGTTCCACTAACCATTGCTCCCAACCCGATATAGAGGGTTAAGATGTAGAAGAATCCGATCGATGCGATACCGACGATGGTACTCTTCCTCGCCGAAGCTTGGTCCTTCACCGTATAGTAACGGATGAGAATGTGGGGGAGGGACGCTGTTCCCGCGAAGAGTGCGAGCATCAACGAGACGAAGTCAAGTTTCGGAAAGAGGCTATCGCCTCGTATCCCCGAAAACGAGGGGAGGTTACCTGGCGTCAGAAGCTCCGTCCCCGTGTAGACCTTAGGGGCAAGGGTCGTCGTGGTGACACCATCCTTGCGCTCGATCGACTTCGTGGTTATCTCTACCTCTGATTGAGCGATCAGGCTTAAAAAGCGAATCGGTCCGACGGGGCCCGATGAGGTCTGGCCATCCGGTAGGCTCTTCAAATGCCCCACGGGTTGCACGTTTGCCTCTCCCTCCTTAAGCCCGAGCGGTTTCCCATCGATCGTTTTGTTACCCGTACCATCATCGACCATGACCTGGGTTTGACCGAACTTCTCGGCGGGGGCAACTTCGAGTCCACGCATCAGAATCAGGACCGTTAGAAGGAGGGAGAAGAGGACCAGCAGTCCCCCTTTGAGAAACTGCACGTAGGTCGTGCTCATCATCCCCGCAGTTACGACGATCCCCATGACGACGGCCCCCACCATCACCACCCCATGCCAATACTCCAGACCGAGGAGGGGTTTTATGAGAGTTCCCGCTCCGACCATCTGAGGGATCAGATAGAACAAGCTCACGATCAACGTGCTTACCCCGGCAGCCGCTTTGATCCCTCGCGATTGGAACTTGCTGTCCAATGCGTCGGCGAACGTAAATTTCCCGAGCCGTTTCAGTGGCTCCGCGATGACGAGCAAGGCGACAATCCAACCCGCCAAGTAACCGATCGAGTAAAGAAAGCCGTCGAACCCGAAGAAAGCGATCATGCCGCAGATTCCGAGGAAGGAAGCTGCTGAAAGGTAATCACCAGCGAAGGCGATCCCATTGACGAACCAGTGAATCTGGCCTCCGGCGGCGAAGTAAGCGGAGCTTGATTTCGCTCGAGCCCCAAGCCAAAAGCTAAATCCAAGAGTTGCGGCGACCAACGCCACAAACACGACGATGGCAAGAGTATTGGCTTCGTAAAGCATGGAGGATGGGAAGAGGTCAGGGGGGGCTGGCAGAATAAAAACGAGTTCGAAACAAGCAGATCGCTCGCGTGCCCTAGTGTACTCGAAATGGAGGAGTAAGGGGTCAGCTCAATCTAAGATGGAACGAGCGACCACTTCACACACCCTACGACTACGACTGTTCCGGGCGAGACGCCCGGGCCACGTTTAAACGGAGTACCGTTGCAGGTCTTCCAAGTCGACGAACTCGAGCGTTGAGATATGGGTTGCTTCCAGTACAACCGCAGGAGGTACGCCAGCCTCGAAGGCTTCTTTCCAACGCAAGACGCATAAACACCAACGATCTCCTGGCTTGAGCCCTGGGAAATCATACTCGGGGATCGGAGTCGATAGATCGTTCCCACGAGAAATCGAGAACTCGAGAAACTCTTCCGACATCACCGAGCAAACGAGATGCAGCCCTAGATCCTCGGCCCCCGCACGACAACATCCATCTCGGAAGAATCCGGTCACCGGATCATGAGAGCAATCTTGCAGGGGAGTCCCGAGTACGTTCTTTGCGGTTGGCATAAGGTGATAACCTTTTCTATTCGTCCGCCACGTTGACAAACACCTTCAACGCATCTTTGTCTTCCACCAAGAGTCGCATCATCTCTTGGTATCCATCCAGGCCATCGACCGGGTTCGTCAAAATTTTCTCGATAACGCTGGGGAACATAACTTCACCCATCGCGAGATCTTTGATCCCCGACTCGAAGTACTCTCGGTTTGCGTTGACACTTCCAAGAAGTAGTTTGTTACCGAGGACCCATTCGATATTGATCTTATCCGATGGAACCTCGGTTTTCTTGCTTCCGCCGGTGATGCTGGTCCATACGAGGGCGCCATTGTGCCCCAGGGCTTCCATCGCACCGAACGAAATCGCTGACGAGCCAGTTGCATCGACGATGATATCCGCCTTGCCTACTTGCTTGACGAGTTGTTCCAAGCTGGTTTCCGACGTTGCCACATAGGTTGCTTCGAGACCTTCGACGATCGAACTCTTCAAGTGTGGGCCTTTGGCGCGCGCCAACGTGAAGACCTCAAGGCCTTTCAGTCGCAACACGAGTGTCGAGAGAAGGCCGATCTGCCCCGCGCCGAGAACGAACGCTTTCTTCGGGCTCCAGACTCGCATTCGGCGTTGCGCTTCGTAGGCTTGTTGAATCGCCTTGGCCGCGCAGCTCATCGGTTCCATCAAGACGTGCAGGTGCTTCAACCCCTTGGGGACCCGAACGATGTAGTCTTCATGGTCGACGAATTGTTCGGTGAGGTAACCATGGAGCAAATTGATACCACGTTCGTAGTAGGTTTCTTCGCTCGTCATGTCGTAGGTACCGATCAAATCATAGATCGATCCCCCAGGGCGTCGGACCGTTGCCGTGACGTAGTCTCCAGGTTTGACGGAGCGAACGTTGGGACCGACCGATAGCACGACTCCAAACGATTCGTGTCCCAGGACGAGAAAGTCATCTCCGGGAGGTGCGTTTCCGTAGAGAGCTTCATTGATCTCCCGGTCGGTCGCGTCGACCCCGACCTTGAGAACCTTGACCAGGACCCCTTTGCCATCCGGGATTTTGTCGAGGGAAGGAGGGGGAATATCGCGAGAATGCACGCTGTTAGGAACGCCTGGCTTGACCGCAATAGCTTTCATTTTTTGATTAAACTGGTGTTGGTTGACGAAGGAGGTGGAGGGTAGGACGGACGAAATCGTGACGCGGAAGTATAGCGATTTTGGCGGAATCGTCATGGCACGCTCTCCCCTTTTCCCAACCGCCCACCCCCTTTGGGGGGGTCTGACGCATCGGCGCGAATATAAAGCGTTTGGGTAGTTGGGCCGACGCGTAAGCGAGGCCCGAAAATCACAACCCGTGGCGTAAGCGAGG
>CAYMXM010000094.1:0-12409 GCA_964394065.1 uncultured Pirellula sp.
GGTGGATTCTAAGTGGAATCGCTTCGCCATTTTTTCGACCCAAGCTTCATCGCCGTAAGGGGCTCCGCGATCGATGGAAACTTGAAGCCGAGCACTTCGATCCGCTTCGAGTCCTTGCGAGATCTGTTCCTCCCAGTTGAGGGGGATCGCGACCGGTGGTTGTGAGAGCCATTCGCAGGGACGTTTTCCTAGCCGACTGGCGAGGGATGTGTACTTCCATTGAAGTAGATCTTGGACGCCTGGATTGGTGGTCGGCAATCGTTCGATCCAAAGGATCGCGTCGAGCAAGCGCTGGTTCTCTTGCACGGGAAAGGAACGATACCGACGTTCGTAGAGTCCAGCCGTCGGTCGTCCTGTGGTCATATGCTTGCTGCGCATCGCATGAACCGACGTTAACCAAGCAACCCATTTGGAAAGATCCCCATCTTTGCGAGGAACCGCGAGGAGGTGCCATTGGTTGGCAAGAAACGCATAGGCGAGTAATCGAGGCTCCCACCTGTCGATCGACTCTTGAAGAATCTCTTCAAATGCGATGTAGTCTTCCTCGTTTCCAAAGAGGGCTCGATCGTTCAAGCCTCGACAGACGACGTAATAGACAAAGCCCCCTTCGGTGATCCTTGGTGCGCGTCCCATCCCTAGGCTCCGATTTCAGTTCCAACTGGGATCGGCGGTGGGTTGAGCACCATCCAGTCCACTTCCTAGAATGTCGTTCCCGATTCGCTTGACCAGGAGATCCCACAGATCTTCTTCAGCCAAGATCTCATCCGAGTTGATATGCGAAACGAGCCAGCTTCCCGATTCCAATTCGGAATCCAGTTGCCCCGGTCCCCAACCGGAGAATCCATCGAAGAGTTTCAATTTGGCACCTTCGGTGACGAAGAGCTTCTTGAGGTCATCTTGATCGCTCGTAACATAGAGCCGATCGGAACAAGGATGCCCCCCCACATCAGGTGTGTCATGGATCGCGATCAGGGGTCCGTCGACAGGTCCCCCGCAATAGAGAGGATCGTTGTGAACGCATTTTAGCTCGCAGACCATCGATACGACTTTGGGGAGCAAATACTCCGTCGGTCTATTGAGGATCAGACCGAAGGCTTGATCGTCGGAATGTTGCAGGATCAAGACGATCGATCGAAAGAAATTCCCATCCTCCAAGAAGGGGGACGAAAGTAGACACTTTCCGGAGAGAGATGATGGCATATTGGAATTCAATAGTGGTTAATAAACGAATCGGCGAGGGGAGTTGAAAGCACTACCCTTCCAGCTTAGCCTGACGAACCGGAGTTAACAGGGGGACGCGAAGCGTCCCCTCCATCACAACCCGTGGCGTAAGCGAGGGACAGCGTCGCGAGTGCACGTAGCCCTTGTCGGGAATATCTCAGGCGTCGGGTGGTACGTCCCTGAGGCACGAAGGGCATGCTGTGAGACCAGGGATGGATGCCTTGTTTCCAGCGCTGTCCCTCGCTTACGCCACGGGTTGTGATTTTCGGGCCACGATGAAGCAACTCGCTAGGTATCGATTAAATCATGCATGATCGGGCTTTCGGTCTGCAATCGAACCATCTGTTGGTAGATTCCTGATTGTCCCAGGAGTTCATGGTGAGTCCCCCGCTGTACGATCTGCCCCGCATCCATAACCAGGATTTGGTCTGCATGAATAATCGTACTCAGTCGATGGGCAATTACAAACGAGGTTCGATTTGACAATAGCTGGGAAAGGCTCTTTTGAATCAATCGCTCACTCTCGCTGTCGAGGTTGCTGGTCGCCTCATCCAGGATCAAAATCTTGGGATCCGCGAGGATTGCACGAGCGATCGCAAGCCGCTGTCGCTGCCCGCCACTTAGTTTAAATCCTCGCTCTCCAATTCTCGTCTCATAGCCGTTCGGGGACTGCATAATGAAATCGTGCGCTGCCGCGGCCCGTGCGGCCTCTTCGATTTCGTTTTGCGTTGCGTTGCGACGACCGTAGGCAACGTTCTCTGCAATCGTTCCATCGAACAAGAAGACGTCTTGCTCCACCACACCTAAGAGCTGGCGATAGGAATGGAGGCGTATGTCTTGCAGGTTGCACCCATCGAGAGAGATCGCGCCTCGTTCCGGATCGTAGAAGCGTGCGACGAGATTGCAGAGGGTACTCTTCCCCGCACCACTTCTACCGACGATAGCGACGGTTGTCCCTGGTTCTGCGACGAACTGGATCCCTTGCAGTACCCACTGGTCTCCTTCGGGGTATTTGAACCAAACATCGTTGAATTCGACACGCCCGAGGGTTTCCCGCTTGCTCACACGACGAGAGCCACTTCGATCGATGAGTTCTCGCGGCGAGGCGAGTAGATCGAGAATGCGATCTAGCCCTGCTAAATTGTTCTGAAACTGAACCGCACTCCCCGCGAGAGTTGCGATAGGACCGAGGAGCATGGTCAAGTAAACGAGGAACATCATTAGGTCCCCGAGCGTCAGTTCCCCTTGCAAAATTTGCCAACCACCGTAGACCAACAGTCCGGTCGATGCGAGAGGGATGAGGACTTCCCAGACGATTTCGATCAAGCGAGTCTTCCACCAGACGAGGAGTTGCTGCCTCACGAGGACATGGCTCCACCAAGCGTACCGCTTCGTCTCGCTTCGTTGCCTAGCGAACGTCCTTACGACGCGAATGCCTCCAAAGGTTTCTGTCGTGTTGCCATCGATGTATTGTCTCCTTTGACGGATATCTCGATACAGCGGACGAATGGCGTAGATCCAAGTCCGGTGGCTGTAGTAAACCGCCGGGAGCAATAGTAGGCCAGCCGCTAGCAACCTCCAGTCGACGAGGACTAAGACCAAGAGGCTCCCGATCAGTTGCACGACCGCTTGCCAGGGATTGTAGAGCATGCTGAAGATCAGATCAGCGATCCCCCCGGCATCCTCCCGGATCAAGCTGGTCGCACCTCCCGATTTCAATTGCTGGATCTTGTGAAGAGGCATATGAAGCATATGCTCGAAAACCCGTTTCCGAATCGACATCTGGACTTGGTTGACCGCCTGCGTGCAAAGCCAACGACTGAAGAGGTGAACAACAGTTCGAAGAAGAGTTACACCAGCGACCGCGACTGCGATGTAGATCAAAACTTGGAAGGGAGTCAGTTCACCGGTGAAGTGTCGAATCGATTGAGGAAGAGGCGTTTTTGTTTCGCTCAAAGCGCTATCGATAGCGAACTTAGTTCCAACCGGAGGGATGAGAGCCAGTCCAGTGGAAATGGTCAGGAGAAGCAATGCAAAGAGAATCTTTCCGTGATACCCACGGAGCAGTTGCCAAAAGGACGCGAAGAGTTGCCAGAAGGAACGGTGGGATCGGGGGAGGAGTGAGTCCTTATCCTTTCCGGACATGGTGGAATGATAAGAGTCGAATTCCTTGGAGTCTTTTTCGTCTCGTCGACGTTGCCGGAGAGATCCTACATAGTTTTGGAACTCTGTTTTGCTAACAGGCATGGGAGAAGTTCGAAGTTTGAAGTGGGAAGTTTGAAAAGGGAGGGGGGGAGAAGATATACGGAAAAGATATACCGAGGAGAGAGGGGCGGGAAGTAGACGGTTTCTTGCGTAGTCGTAACGTAGCCAGAGGCATCCGTATTAACAGTGGCACGCTCAGAGCGAAGCGATGGGCGTGGCGAACTCCCAAAATGCCGGAACCAAGCTCCTCCGCATCACGCCCTTCGTACCTCAGGGACGTGCCACCCGGCCCGTTCCCCTCGCCCCTTTTAGGGGAAAAGAGCTGGGGGGCATTACGCATCGGCGCGAATATAAAGCGCTTGGTAGATTGGCCGACGCGCAAGCGAGGCCCGAAAATCGCAACCCGTGGCGTAAGCGAGGGACAGCGTCGCAAGTGCACGTAGCCCTTGTTGGGAGTATCTCATGCGTCGGGGTGGCAAGTCCCTGAGGCGCAAAGGGCGTGCTGTGAGACCTTGGATGGATGTCTGGTTGCCAGCGCTGTCCCTCGCTTACGCCACGGGTTGTGATGGGGGGGACGCTTCGCGTCCCCCCCTTTCTATCAAAACGACAGCGCATCCCCTTGTTGGTCTCGTTCGATCTGCGTCAGCCGGTGCATGTCATAAAGGAGTTGGACGTCGCAGCCACGCTGTTGGACACTTCGGCGGGCGAACATCCGCTGCTGGGTGTTTACCATGACCTCAGGGGGCAACGTGGCCATCTGGCCGAAAAGGCGCGCGTAGTTGACGAAGCTGGGGACGTTGCTCGTGACGAACCCGTACATCATGCTGCATACCCCGATTACCTTCCCGGTGAAGATCCCTGTGTTGATCGCAGTCTTCGAGTAATCCCCCATGATGCAACCGAGGAACTGCATATTGGTTTGAGCCTTCCCAAAGCCGTACTCCATGTTGACCGTTCCGTATGTGTTCTTGAGGTCGCTATTACAAGTCCCTGCACCTAGGTTGATCCAGCTTCCTAAGTAGCTGTGCCCGAGGAATCCGTGGTGTTGCTTGTTCGAGTAGGGCTCGACGATCGAGGCTTCAACCTCTCCTCCAATCTTCGTCGTATGTCCGAGGGAAACCGCATCTTTGATCGCGGAGTGTTCGAGGATCCGGCATTTAGGGCCGATGTAGAGGGGGCCGCGGAGTAAAGAATAGGGACCGACTTGGGCGCCGGCATCGATGATGATGGCTCCCTTGCTGGTATCGCTAAGGACATATTCCCCGACCGTTGCATTCTCGGCGACGAAAAGCCCCTCTGAGGTCTCTTGGAGATTGCAATAGGAGGGGTAGCCACTTCGAGATAGTTGGAGCCGAAGTTCCATGTTGGCTTGGAAACATTCCATGTTGCAGGCGATCAACTCGTGAGGCATCCCTATGGTTTGCAACGAAAAATCTAACCTTGGAAACTCCTTCGCTTTCTCGAGCCACTCCGAAGTTCCCAGGTACCCGGCACTAAACAGTTGATGGAGGGACCAAGGGGGAGCGATCACCGCTGCGACATGATCCCGATCCATGACCACCGCCGGGCCGGCTTTGGGCCCCTGCTCGGAAAGCAAGGCGGCGAGTTGTTGAAGCCTCTGAAAGTTTGCTGCCGTGGGGGCCAATCTTCCGTTGACGAGGAGGGGGACAGCACGGTCCGGGGAGGCTGCTCCTCCCGTCTCATGGTCGATCGATTTTAGGGAAGGAAAGTCAGCCCGCTGGATCGCTTGAAGGTGCGGTCGGGCGATCGAGTAGATGTCGTCGGAAAGGAGGTCCAAAAGGTCGACCAACCGGAAGCTGGCGCAGGTGATCGTCGCTGCAAGGCGGGCAAGGGTGATTGGGGCGAGCAGTTCCGTCTGCTGATCCTCGAAAACGACGATGGTCATCGGCACAATATCCTTTGAAGTGAAAAAGAGTCCTCTATTCGGAGAGAATAGCGAGCTTCCTATTGACTCAACAAGTCCGATTTGAATATCACAAGCCACGAGGTCATCTGGTCTTGGATCGTGCGATCGACGTTACTGTCGATGCCGACGGCGATGTCAAAATTTTCCGATTGCGCTTCATGGATGGAGCGTAACGGTCCGATAGATAGAAGTGACGATGCCCGGCGGAGTCATCGTGTCCTTCCAGAAAACCACATAGATACAAAAAATAAGTAAATCCCAGCGAACAGTTCTTTGAGATTCGGAGACTGCAATCGATGGGAATGCTATCAAAGGATTGATTAGCTATGCGAACGACGATCGCAACTTGGACACAACTCGCCCTTTTACTGGCAGCTGTTTGTGGCACCCAAGCTGGGTGTAGAAGTAGCTGGAATAGTGGCTGGAAGATGCCTGGCGCCAGCATGTTCGGATGGAACAAAAAGCCATCCGAAGCAACGTTAGCTGGAAGCACTCCAAGCATCACCGTCCCAAGTGGAGCCGCCAATAGTAGTGGACTAGTCGCTGGGGGGAGCGGAGCTCCGGTTAGCCCTGCGACTCGAAATACCCCAAACCTTCTAGCAAGCACCGGTAAGACAAGCCCTTACGGTGGCAATGCAACGACTCCAAGGGGAGCGACCGCTCCTGGAGGAGCAATCGCTCCTGGAGGAGCAATCGCCCAAAATGGGGCGATCGGCGGTGCTGCTGCGGGAGCCAATGGCTATCAAACAGGCCCCTATCTAACCAGTGCAGGCGCTAAACCGACTGGATACACCGCCCCAACGGGTTACGGAACCACGCCTCCGCCATCCGCCCCAGGTTTGGCGTATAACGGATTCCAACCAAACGCAATTGCTGGAGCACCAAAACCTCCCAGCTCTGGAGCTTCATTCTCCATGCCAACCGGAGGCCCACCACCAGCAAACAATGCCTTCGCTGCAAGTGGTTTTCCACCACCTGCAGGAGCTCCGACCCCAGGCGTCCCAGCCGCGAATCCGGGAGCGATGGCGGGCAACTTGCCTATGCCACCATTGCCAGCCATTCCTGCAATGCCTGTAGGGACAAGTGGTTCAAACTTGGCGGGAGTCAATCCAGGATTGCCACCAGCCGGTATCCCTTCGTCGATGCCAAACGCATTGCCACCACTCGGCTCTCCATTGCCAGCCGCAAAGCCAGCCTCGAGTTTCGCGGAGACCTCTCCCTATCGCCCTGGAAGCACAGGACGTCAGACCGCCTACGACTTTAGCCAACCCAACGGGGGCTCCGTTCCCCAAACCGCCACAGGACCAGCGAGCGGCGGAACGAATCTGTATCGGTAAGAAGGCGGACGCCAAGCGTCCCTCCATCACAACCCGTGGCGTAAGCGAGGGACAGCCTCGCGAGTGCACGTTCGTTCCTCAGGGAGGTGCCGCCCTTCCTCGGTCGACTCGGACGACTTCTCCCTCGAACATGTCGACGAACTGTTTCACGAGAGGATTGCTCATCGCGTTTCGGATCAATTGGGATTGAGGAACCGTGGGTAGGTTCTGCTCGACCACGGGGCTTTTCGCCGGAGAAGAAGCCGCCGGAGAAGAAACCGCGGGAGGAGAAGGAGCTGGCTGGGGAGAGGAAGCAACTGGGGGAGAGGTCGGGGGGGCCGGAGGAGCCGCAGCTGGTTTCGTTTCCGCTACGACGGGTGGCTCATCTTTTTTTTTTGTGGCGTCCGAAGGGGGCAGGGCTACCGAGGAGGATACAGCCGGGCGTGGCGGTGGGGCCGACTGTCCCGAGGCGAAGGCGCGGGCAAGATCGGCGAGGGCCTGCAAATCCTGGAGCTGGCAAATCTGAACGAGAGCGATCTCCATGAGAACGCGATTCTGGACGCTATGCCGCATCTTGACGATCGCTTCGTCGAGAATCTGAATCGCGGCCATAAGGGTAGGGACCGTCCAAGCCATTCCCCATTCCTTTAACTGGCCAACGCTGTTGGGATTGGCGGTCTTCACCAGGTCGGGAGTACACCCCACGGTGATGACCATCATGTCTCTTAAGTATCCAAGAAGCTGTTCCGCCAACTGCCCGACATCGACACCTTCCTCAGAGGCGCTTTCCAATTCCGTCAGGCACCCTGCAGCGTCCCGTTCGATGAGACGCGACGCGAAGAGAGCCAGCCTCGTTTCATCCGCAGTTCCGAACATCGCATGGACGTCCTCCACCCGAATCCGCTTCCCTCCGAAGCTGAGTAACTGCTCCAACAGGGATTGGCTATCCCGCATTGAGCCTGCAGCGCGTCTCGCGATGAGTTGCAACGCCGCTTCATCCGCTTCGGTCCCTTCGTTCTCACAAATGAATTGGAGTCGCCCTAAAATCTGATCGGTTTGAACGGGTGGGAAATCAAAGCGTTGACAACGGGAGAGGACCGTGATTGGCATCTTCTCCGGGTCGGTTGTGCAGAAGATAAACTTCACATGCGCTGGCGGCTCCTCAAGCGTTTTGAGCAACGCATTGAAAGCCTGTGTCGTTAGCATGTGGACTTCGTCGATGATGTAGATTTTGTAGGGGGAGCGACTAGGGCGAATCGACGCGTTGGCGCGGAGCTGTCGAATTTCGTCGATCCCTCGATTGCTCGCACCGTCGATTTCGAGAACGTCCATATCCTCCCCCGAATCGATCGCTTGAGCGATATCGGAGTCTGGATCGAATTCCCCATCGGAACTTGCTGAAGCGTTGAGCGCCTTGGCAAAAATGCGAGCAGTACTCGTCTTGCCAACTCCTCGCGCACCGGTAAAGAGATAAGCATGCCCCACACGATTGGTGTGGATCGCGTTGAGAAGAGCTTGAGCAACCGTCGATTGCCCTACCAGTTCCGAAAACGTCTTCGGTCGATAGCGGCGTGCGACAACGGTGTACTTTCCCGTCGATTCCCTCGTTTCCTGAGTCGCTTCCATGGTTGGCAACTAAATTGCTGGTGGTACGTCGATTCCGCAGTGCCGGACTCGAAAGCCGGTTTTGAAAGGAGTTAGTATAGCTTTTACTCGGTGCAGCGGTACTAGCGAGTAAGCTTCGAGCTTTGAGCTGTGAGGGTTGAGGGGCAGCCTGACGCATCGGCGCGAATATAAAAGTGTTTGGGCTGTTTGGCCGACGCGTAAGCAAGGCCCGAAAATCACAACCCGTGGCGTAAGCGAGGGACAGCGCTGGCAACCAAGCATCCATCCCAGGTCTCACAGCACGCCCTTCGTGCCTCAGGGACGTGCCACCCAACGCCTGATATTCCCGACAAGGGCTACGTGCACTCGCGACGCTGTCCCTCGCTTACGCCACGGGTTGTGATGGGGGAGACGCTTCGCGTCCCTCCCCCTTAACTCCGTTGCGTCAGCCCAGCCCAAGGGCGAAGCCCTCTTCTTCCTCAAGTCTCAAGCCTCACCCCTCAAGCCTTCGATGCGGTCGGAGGAACTGGGACATCGCGATGGCGAGGCATCCGAAGCAGGCAGCGACGAAGCCGGCGGTTGCAAAATGAGTCAAAGGGCCTCCCTCGAATTCTTCGCTGACGATCGCTCCTGTAATAAGAGGGCCCACTGCTGTTCCAAAGTGCATCGTTGCCGTATTGAGATTCATAAACGCTCCCCGCAACTCGGGATCGGAGGCTTTCAAAATCATCGTCTGAGCAGGTACGCTCCGACCACTTGCGAGGACCATGAACAAGCTGGTAACCAACGACGCACCGAACAGTGTGACCTCCGGCAAATTGGTGACCACCAACGTCATCACCACGGCTCCGAGTGCGCTGCTGATAAATATCCTCTTGGCACCAAAGCGGTCGGTCCCCCATCCGATGAGGTTTACCGCGACCAACGTGCAAGCCCCCGCGGCAGCATAAATGATCGGCATGTCGGTCGATAGCCGACCGCAGTTGGCTTGCAGGTAGGGAGCAATGAACGGGACGATCGTAAAAGTCCCAAGGACCATCGCGAGCATCATTCCAAACGCCCACAAGTGATTTCCTTGCCGAACCACGGCAGCAAATTGTTGGAATGGGTTCCTCCTTCCAGCTGAGCGATGCCCCGACAAACGGGGGAGGGAATATGCGGCGATTCCCAAGATCAATACCGCGAAGCAAGCGATCGCGATGAACGGAGCGTTCCATTTTTGGAAGTAGATTGCAATCGATAGGCCGATCGGAAGGCCGACGATGGAAGCGACTGCAAACGATGAAGAAACGACACCGATCGCCTTTCCACGTTGTTTGTCGGGGAAAACGTCTCCAATGATCGCCATCACGCTCGAAGCAGCCACTCCACCAAAGAGCCCCGTGAGACATCGAGCGACGAGCAAATGGAAATAGTCGCGAGAAAAGCCGCAGTAGAACGTGGCTAGAACAAACCCGGCAAACGAACTGACGAGCACCGTCTTTCGATCGAATCGATCGACGAAAGAGGAAGTGACGACTCCTGTGATCATCGCTGCGATACCGTAGGCCGAAACGATGGCAGCAAACTGTTGCGGGTCGATATGGAGTTGATGCCGTAACTGATCCCCTAGTGGCATCACGATGACGAAGTCAAGAATGTGGGTGAAATTGATCGCCGATAGCATGAGCAACAATCCCCATTGCTGCCGGCTAAAACGAGTATTCGTGGTTGGTGTCGTTTCCGTTCCACCTTGAACTTTGGACATTATGCTCCCGTGACTTAAGTGAGGATGATGGGAATCCCTTTTTTACCCATCTGTTATCTGTGTGTTGTTTACCGAGACTTCCCTACTCCGTGCATTCTCTTCTCCGTGCATTCTCTTCTCCGCGTATTCTCTTCTCCGTGTATTCCCTTTTCCGTGTATTCCGTGTGTTCCGTGGTCCCTCTCGCCACGTGCGGGGGCTTGAGCGGCCCTGATCGGTAAAGGGGCCTAACGCGCGGTTTGGGGCTTGGGATAGAGGCGTTGTTTAACGGAATGAATTCCGTTCTACCTTGTACGCGTCAATTCATTCCAGACGTATTGGCACTTTTCGCGGAGAAGTTTGGCGAGAACGTCGGGGAGATCTTCACTGCGAAAGGGGACCACCAGCGTATCTTCTTTCTCACTCCAACCTATCCGACGACCATACTTGTAACCATCCGGTAGATTTCCGTCTGAGTTCTTCCCCGTCTCAAATTTTGGGTTGGAGCTTGAGAAAAAGAATTCCATGACGTGTGGGGGCTTGGAATCTTCGGTTTTCGAAACGCGGAGTCTTTTGGCAAAGAGGGTTCGAAAGAGTTCCTTGGCAGTGAGTTCCGCAGGGTCGATCAATTGAAATCGTGCCGAAATCAAATCGCGATAGGGGAAGTCTCCCGAATCGGTTTGATACTCTCGCAACGCATGCATGTGCTGCTCGATCCGATCGGCTTCAAACGGAAAGTGGGTGCATCCCAAAATGACTTTGGCGATCGGAGATTTAGCACCACTCTTTTTGTACTTCTCCATCATCTCGACGAGATCGAACTTCACGTAGTTATCTACCGAACTCAACTCGATGTGCTCTCCACTCTCCTTCTCTCCTTTCTTCACCCGAAGGCCTTTAGGGTCGAAGGCGTAAGCCCCCTTGAGCGAAGGATCGATAGGCGCGGTCTGGTTCGAGGAGCTCGGTCCCTGATAAGGAACAGTGGTCTCGTTTCCAGTTCTCGCCACGTAAGCTTGATTTCCCTCGATCGCACCCGCGAGCCCGATACTTCCCTGTTGCCAAATCGCGGGAACTCGTTTTCCGGCTTGTCCCGCAGATCGCGCGATTGCTTTTGGATATGCGTCGCTGGTACAGGTCGCGACCGTAGCAAATACGGCGACTGCATCGGGGGGCCCTTGTGCGGGCAACCCTTCCACCAACGCAGAGGCTCCAGCTTCTACCACTCCGATGACCGGAATTGGCAGGTTCCAGACTTGGAGTGCCGCTCGAATGTCTTCAAGCCCATACGCCGTGGCTGTATTGCATGCGATCACGATCGCTTTTACCGGTGGTTTGTCCCAGCGAGGCGTTGAGGCGGAACGGTTCTCCCAATATTTGGTCCCGAGGAGAAACATCGCATCACGAACGATTAGCTCCCGCAGGAAGTCGGTACTCCCTTTAGTCGCATAATTTCCGTAGGGCATATTCGCTTGATCCCCTAGGTAGATGAAGCGTTCCCCTTGAAAGTCGGGGATACCATCCGCACCGGGCTGAGCAGTGTCGTTGTTATAGGAGTCGAGTTTCAGAATCGTTTCTAAAACCGTGAGCCCCCCTACGCCGGAATCGAAGACACCGATCGGAAGCTCTCGCGTGGACTCGTTGCGCAATTGTTCGAACGGAATCGCGAATTGCCCTGGCTCCTTAGGAGATTGGAGTGCTTGTTCGGCGATCGAACGAAGCGGGAAGGCTTCTCCGTTGGCACGCTCTTGGGCAAATCCAGACGCGGGGAGGCCCCCGCAAACGATCGCGGTTATCGCAAGCATACGGGGTAAGGAAGATACACCACCAAACGAAAATCTCTTCGCCATTTCACAGTCTCAAGGAACGAGTACGAATCTGAGAGGGGAGGTACTATCTTAGTCGATCGTGGATGAGAGCGGGAGGAGAAGGTTTCTATCAGTTCCCGTATCGCTATCTTTCGTGCTCGTGCTCGTGCTCGAATCTTCGAGTACGAGTACCGCTGCGCTGAGTACGAGGTTGTAATTGAACTCTCTTCAAAGTTCCCTTTATGATTCACGCAAAGGCGTCAAGGCGCAAAAAGAGGCGTTTTTATTTCGCAGTAGGGTCCTCGTCCGATCGGGGCTTCTCCCCATCGGCCGCCGCTTTGGCGCCCTAGAACGCGACTCGCTTTAGAACTCTGCTCCCTTCGACCCCTTTGGGAGAGAAGGGCTGGGGATGAGGGGGAAGCGGCTTAGCAAACAATGGCTTAGTTAGATCTCACTTCTCTCCCTCACCCCCGGCCTGGCCTGACGCATCGGTGGTAAGGGCTCCAGAAAACACGGGCTCAGAAAGAACCGTGGGAAAAACCACGAATCGAACGAATCTTACGAATAGGCTTGAGGAAGAAGAGCGCTTCACCCTTAGCCTTGACC
>CAYMXM010000095.1:0-12311 GCA_964394065.1 uncultured Pirellula sp.
GTGGCCGCTTTGGGTGCGAAAGGTGATTGCAATAGAAACGAGGATTGACTCGCCATCTCGATCTGAACTGGAAGCAGCGGCCACTTCACACACCCTACGACTACGAACCCATTCGAAACAGGGAAGTTATTTCGGGACAGTTCCTTAGTCTCCCTCCAAAACTTTGCGCCTTTGTGTGAGGCTTTTTTTCTCTGCGAAAATCAGCGTAATCTGCGGATAACCTTTACCCATCTTGTCTTTCCTCAAGCCTTATCCTTCAAATCTGATTCGTAAGATTCGTCCGATTCGTGGTTTACTCTTCGGTTCTTTCCGAGCCCTTATGACGTTGCCTTGCACCGTGAGCTAAAAGGATGTTGGTGATGTCCCTTGCAAAGGGTTCGTTGAAATCGGAGAAAAGGGACGGAAAGGCCCCCTCTGGCAGCCCCTGAATATTTATCCAGTACTCACTATCGTAGGGCCCCACTTGAAGCTCGCGATCCCCGATGATTATCCAGAGCTCAGCTCGTTCGTCACCCCGTTCGAGCGCGTACACGTCGGTTGTGTCTTCGATAGATTTCGACTCGACGACTCTGCTGGAAACCACTCGGATCTTCGGATCGCTTTCCAGGATCAACTGGATTGCCGTGTCGACAAGCTCCCTGTCGCTGTACACCAGAAAATGACCTTTATCCATCTTCTCTGCCCCCCTGCGACTCCGCGCCCCTGCGTTACCTTCAAAATCGTTTTTCAAAAACTCACGCAAAGGCGCCAAGGCGCAAATGGATTGACCTATTAGTCTCCCTCCAAAACTTTGCGTCTTTGCGCCTTGGCGTGAGGTTTCTTCTTCTCTGCGAAAATCAGCGTAATCTGCGGATCTCTAAGTAAGGAGAACAATGCTAGCAAACGCAAATTGCTCCCTTTTGCTTCGACAATTCTCGACTTTGATGGCGGTTCCCTTGGAGTTCTACCGAAAACCTGTATTAGGTAAAGGGATCGAATTGTACGGGGCAACCTTAGGAGTTAGTTCCATGATGACACGCAAATCGGCCGGTATTCTAGTGGTAGGGATCGGATGCGGGGCTATTCTCGCCAACTTTTTGAACCCGTTCTCCGGTCCCCCTTTCGCTTCACAGCAAACTCCTTCTCTTGCGCAGGTTTCCCAATTGGTTTCTCCTGCCGCAGTTAGCGGGGAATCGAGGCGTTCCTCATCCGACCTGCCTGTAGGTCAAATGCCGGATGCTCCGCTAGGTTATCGCAAGGTAGTTGAGAATAAGAAGCGGACGATCCAAGTAACGGTTAACAAGCTTCAACCGGAATCGAAGCAAAAAGAGGTCGAATACACGGTTTGCAGGCCTGTCTATGAGACGCACCAAAAGGTGGTCCGCTATACAGTGGCTCGATATGTGAACGAGCTCCGTTCGAAAGTTGTCAACTACACCGTCGTTGTTCCAGGGGAGGAGCCCCGCCAGGGTTCTGATGCTTCCACGGTAACCAAGCCGGTAACCGAAACGCGATCGAAAGTGGTCAACTACACCGTCCGTGTCCCCGTCTTTGAGAAGCGAGAAAAGGTGGTCGACTACACAACCTGCAAGATGGTCCAAGAAAAACGGGTTAAGACCGTCAACTACACGGTTAACAAACGCGTCAAAGAAACCGAGGAGCGAGTGGTCGATTACGTCGTGGTTCGGTACGAGCCGATCGAATCGGAAGATACAGATGTAACGATGCCTGTTCCCGGGTGTTAAGGAACAGTCACAACCCGTGGCGTAAGCGAGGGATAGCGCTGGCAACCACGCATCGATCCCAGGTCTCACAGCACGCCCTTCGTGCCTCAGGGACGTGCCACCCAACGCCTGAGATACTCCCAACAAGGTCTACGTGCACTCGCGACGCTGTCCCTCGCTTACGCCACCGGTTGTGATGGGGGGACGCTTCGCGTCCCCCCATCACAACCGATGCGTCAGGCCGGCCCCTTTCCCCGAAGCGGCGCGAGGGGAGCAGAGGTCAAAAGCGTTTTCCTCAAGTCTCAAGCCTCACCCCTCACGTCTGATTAGAGATTCGTTCGATTCGTGGTTCCCCTCTTCTTCCTGAAGTCTGAAGCCGGACTCCTGAAGCCTGCCCCCGCCCCTCTTCTTCCTGAAGTCTGGCTCCTGAAGTCTGAAGTCTGTCCGTCCGTCTGCTCAAAAAAAGAAGTTTTGCGATTGACGACTTTCCGGTCCATCCCTATCCTCTTCCCTCCCGCGAGCGACGTGGGGTTTTGGTGGCTGATTTTCCGCTAGGGTGTCAGCGATTTCGGTCTTTTTCAAAGAGTGGTGAACAGAGTGTCTGGTTCGCATGAAGTTATTCGAATCCGTATGGAAGCTTACGATCATGCTGTACTGGATCAAAGCGCTCTCGAAATCGTAGATACTGCCAAGCGGACGCACTCCGAAGTGCACGGTCCGATTCCGCTTCCGACCCGAATTGAGCGTTATACCGTTCTTTCCGGGCCAAATATCGATAAAAAGGCGCGTCAGCAGTTCGAAATTCGAACGCACAAACGCTTGATCGATATCAAGCAGGCAACGGCCAAAACGATCGAGGCTCTGAACAAGCTGAGCCTTCCAGCCGGGGTCGACATTAAGATCAAGGCAACGTCGCGATAGTTAGCGGGTTTTTAACGTATCCATCAGGTATTCCACAATGAGCGGAAGCCCTGGGGGTAACCATCATTCGAGCGGCCTAGAAAAATCGCACGAAAATAATCGGTGTGATTTATTGAGATAGACCCAGCGGTCTGTCGAAATCGGTCTGGTCGACTCGCCGGGTTAAGGTTTCCTTCGCCGGTTTTATGGTGTGTCCCTCACGGCAAACGATTTACGGAAAAAGACGATGAGCAAAGGTATTCTCGGCCGCAAGGTCGGTATGACGCAAATTTATGAACAAGACGGTCGTGCGATCCCTGTAACGGTGATCGAGGCTGGGCCTTGCCACGTCTTGCAAGTCAAGACCGTAGATCGTGATGGTTACGAAGCAATTCAATTGGGCTTTGCTGATAAGCCCCGTCGATTGGTTCCTCGAAGTGGTCGTGGGCACGTCTCCGCTTCTCTCTCCAGCAAGCGTTCCGCAAAGCTGAAGGCTGCGGGTGGCGCGCCGATCGCTAAGGCTGAGTGCGAGCCCAAGCGATTCGTTCGCGAATTCCGAGGAGCTCCGGCTGCCGAAGTGGGTACCGAGATCAAGGTTTCCATTCTTGAGGATGTCAAGGCAGTTGACGTCACCGGAACCAGCAAGGGGTATGGTTTCTCCGGTTGGATGAAGCGGCACAATTATTCCGGTCAGCGAGCTACCCACGGTGTGAAGAAAGTCCACCGCCATCCAGGGGGTACCAGTGCGGGTACATATCCTGGGCGCGTTCGGAAGGGACGCAAGGGTGCGGGGCAGTACGGGGTGGATCGGGTGACCATGCGAAATCTCAAGGTTGTTCGGGTAGATGCCGAAAACAACCTCCTTCTCGTCTACGGCGCAGTTCCTGGCCCGACGGGTGGCTATGTAATCGTTCGTGAAACCAATAAGCTTGGTTAGGACCTAGTTTCAAGTGCTAAGCCGTTGGTATTAAGGCAAAATCAGAGATGACTACACTTCCTGTTTACGACCTATCGGGCAACAAAGTCGGGGATTATGAAATCAATCCCGATGCGATTGCTCCTAAGATCAGCAAGCAATTGCTTCACGACGTCGTCGTGATGTACCTCGCGAATCAGCGACAAGGTAGCAACAAGACCAAGACCCGAGGTGAGGTCTCCGGTTCCACCAAGAAGCTTTATAAGCAAAAGGGGACGGGGAACGCACGTGCGGGGGCTCGGCGAACTCCGGTTCGTCGAGGTGGTGGTCACGCCAAGGCGCGTCAGCCGCGATCCTACTACTATCGATTGCCACGCAAGGCGGTTCAAGCTGCGACTCGCATGGCGATCGCTGCGAAGATTAGCTCCGGTTCGGTCGTCGTGGTCGATTCCCTCAAGATGGATGCGCCGAAGACCAAGGTGTTGGCTTCTGCATTCAAGGCGCTCGGCCTCGAAGGGCAAACCAAGACGGTCGCGATCGGTGGTCTCGATCGAAACATCTACCTGAGCGGGCGAAACATTCAAGGTTGCACGATCAGCCCGGTTTCCGACCTCAATGCCCTTTCGGTGCTCCGACCTCGCAAGTTGGTCGTCACTCGAGAGGCGCTCGATTTGATCAAGTCTCGCGTATCGGCTTAGTCGTCGCGACAACAACAAACAACCACGTAAAGTAGACAGATCCAACGCGGAAACCAACTCGCGAGAAGAATCATGGCAAAACAGCCACCTAAAACCAGCATGACCTTGACCCCTCACCAGATCGTCATTCGACCTTTGGTGACCGAAAAGGGTGTTCATAAGGCAACCCGTCACAACCGCTATGCGTTCCAAGTGAATCCCCTTGCGGACAAGACGGACATCAAGAATGCAATTGAAGAATTGTTCAACGTCAAGGTGATCGCCGTCGCAACGCAAAACCGCGCTGGCAAGACACGACGTTATCGGGCGAAGGCTGGCGTGACGAAGGCTTGGAAGAAAGCGATCGTCAAGTTACATAGCGAACACAAGATCGACTTCTTCTAGGAGACGGCTGAGAGATCAGGTTAAAAGATCATGGGAATTCGAATCTATCGACCAACATCGCCGGGCCGCCGCAACGCGTCGGTTAGCGACTTCAAAGAGTTGACACCAGGTGCTAAGCCTGAGAAGTCATTGCTCAAGCGATTGAAGCGCCACGGCGGACGAAATAATCAAGGCTTCATCACCACGCGACATCGCGGTGGTGGGCACAAGCGGCTTTACCGCATCATCGACTTCCGTCGCACGAAGGATGGTGTTGCAGGGAAGGTCGACTCCGTTCAGTACGATCCTAACCGATCGGCCCGGATCGCTTTGATCCACTACGCGGATGGAGAGAAGGCTTACATCATCGCTCCGGACGGATTGAAGGCTGGCCAGACCGTGATGAACGGTACGGGAGCCACTCCAACGGTTGGCAATTGCTTGCCGATGCGAGAGATTCCGCCTGGAACGGAAGTCTGCTGTGTCGAGATGACCCCAGGTCGTGGAGCGGCTCTTTGTCGTTCGGCGGGAACCTCGGCCGTCTTGATGGCACGGGAGTCGGGATGGGCTCAGTTGCAGCTACCTAGCGGTGAAATCCGCCGGGTTCCTGGACAGTGCCGCGCGGTGATCGGGAAGATTGGAAACAGTGAGCACGATGCTGTTCGGCTTGGTAAGGCGGGGCGTAAGCGATGGTTGGGGCGTCGCCCTCACGTTCGCGGAACCGCGATGAACCCGCACGACCACCCGCACGGTGGTGGTGAGGGACGCACCAAGGGTGGACGCCATCCTGTTAGCCCGACCGGCAAGTTGGCCAAGGGTGGTAAGACCCGTCGGCCACGCAAGCCAAGCAATGCGGCGATCATTCGTCGTCGCAAGTCGGTACGTTACGGTCAATTGAAACTTAGATAGTCTGTAGGGAAGAGTTCTGACGCATGGGACGTTCGACCAAAAAGGGGCCTTTTGTAGACCCCAAACTGTTTGCGAAGTTTGTCAAGCTCCGTGAGAAGGGGGATAGCCAACCTATCACGACTTGGGCTCGACGATGCACGATCGTCCCTGAATTTGTTGGGACGACCTTTATGGTTCATAACGGCAAGGCCCACATCAAAGTGTTTGTGACTGAAGATATGGTCGGTCACAAGCTCGGTGAATTTGCACCGACCCGGACATTCCGTGGTCACGGTGGCAAGGGCAAGAAGTAACGAATTTTTCGATAATAGGGATTCATCATGGCTTTCCGAGCCGTTCATCGATACGCACGCATCAGTGCCAGAAAGGTTCGTCCTCTGGCAGACTTGGTGCGTGGCAAGTTTGCAGACGACGCTCTTGTGTTGCTCCGCTTTCAGCCTCACCGCGGGGCGAGGATGTTGGAGAAGGTGATCCAGAGCGCCGTGGGCAGTGCACAAGACACGGAACAGAACGGTGGTCGTTCGTTCTCCGCGGATGAACTCGTGGTGGTAGAAGCTCGCATCGACGGTGGTCCGATGTTCAAGCGATTCCAGCCACGTTCACGCGGTCAGGCGTTCACGATCCTCAAGCGGTCGAGCCACATTACGGTAGAACTCAAACGACTTGAAGAGATGTAGGAAAACGGAACATGGGACAGAAGGTTAATCCAGTTGGCTTCCGTACCGGCATCGTCATGGGCTGGAAGAGTCGATGGTACGCGAGCAAGAAGGAGTTCGCGGAGCTACTGGTTGAAGATCAAAAGATTCGAAGGTTCATCAAGAACCATCCAACGAAGGCAGCCTACCGGGAAGCGGGAATCGATCGGATTGAGATCGAGCGAACTCGGGACGAAGTCCGGTTGATGGTTTATGTTGCCAAGCCTGGTTTGATTATCGGGCGCAAAGGGCAAGAGATTGAAATCCTGCAAGAGGAATTGCAGAACTTGATCGGTCGACGGGTCAACCTCAAGGTTGAAGAAGTCTACCGACCGGAGATTCAAGCCCAGTTGATCGCGGAAGACATCGCGAAGCAATTGGCAAAGCGCGCTAGCTTCCGTCGAACGATGAAGCGAGCGATCGAAACAGCGATGGATGCAGGTGCCTTGGGCATCAAGATTCAAATGTCGGGTCGGTTGGGTGGTGCAGAAATGGCTCGTTGCGAAAAGGGCAACGCCGGAGCTTTGCCACTGAGCACGATCCAAGCAAAGATTAATTACGGGATAGCTGAAGCGTCAACTCCGCAAGGAAACATTGGCATTCAGGTATGGGTCAATCAAGGTTCTTACGCGGGAGACGCTAACGATGGCGCTGATGCCCAAACGGGTCAAGCACCGAAAAAGCCAAAGAGGACGTATAAAAGGTAACGCGACCCGCGGTAACAAGGTTGTCTTCGGTGACTATGGACTTCAGTGCCTTCAAGGGGGCTGGATCCGAGCGCAGACAATCGAAGCGGGGCGTATCGCCGGTAATCAATACGTTCGTGGTGAAGGTCGCCTTTACATCCGAATTTTTCCAGATAAGCCAGTTTCCTCCAAGCCTTTGGAAACCCGGATGGGTAAGGGTAAAGGGGAGCCGGAGTACTGGGTTGCCGTAGTCAAGCCAGGGACGATCCTGTACGAATTGGCTGGGGTGACGGAGCAGCAAGCGAAGGTTTGCTTTGCACGTCTAGCCGCCAAGATGCCGGTTCCGGTCCGATTGGTTCGACGCCGCCCTGCTTAAGGGGTGGCGGCCAGGTAATGGCCCAGGTGATGACTAGATAATGCAGTGAAGATGCAAGTATTGCAAAGAGCATAGAGATTATGAAACCGTCAGAACTTCGAGAAATGAGTGATGAGCAGTTGGAGCTCACGGCTGTAGAGGCTGCTGAGACCATGTTCAAGCTCCGTTTGCAAGCGCAAACAGAACGAGTGGATGTTCCTTCTCAAAAGCGATACAACCGACGGTTGATCGCGCGAGTTCGAACGATCCAAACCGAGCGTGCCAATAAGAAGGCATAGTTCAGAGTTACTTCCAATCAGGTATTAGCAAGCGTTAACGAATTATGCCACGTCGAATTTTGGTTGGTGTTGTCACCAGCGATAAAGCCGCCAAGACCCGTCGAGTTGAGATTCAGCGATTGGTCCGGCACCCACGCTATTCGAAGATCATCCGAAAGAGTACGGTTTGTCACGCACACGATGAGAACAACGAGTCTCACGTCGGTGACGTCGTCGAGATCGAAGAGAGCCGACCCCTTTCGAAACTGAAGCGATGGAAGCTCGTTCGCGTTGTTGAGAAGAACAAGGAAGCGGAAAAGGTCGCTACCAGCGGCGAATAGCGCCGTGGCCCGGGCATCCCGTCCGGAACATCCTTTGCAACTCCGGGCGGGACGCCCGGGCCACTTAGGAATATAGATAAATCAATTGGCAGGTTAACGAACACGAGTTCGGGATAGTCGAAAATGATTCAACAAGAAACACGATTGGTCGTTGCGGACAACACCGGTGCACGCGAGGTAATGTGCATCAAGGTGTTGGGAGGCACACGCCGTCGATATGCGAGTCTGGGTGACGTCATCATTTGTTCGGTGAAGAGCGTTATTCCCGGGAGTGAGATCAAGAAGAAGGCGGTCGTTCGAGGCGTGATCGTTCGCGTCTCGCAACCAGCCCGTCGCGCCGACGGTAGCTACGTTCGCTTTGACAGCAACGCAGTTGTCTTGGTCGACAAGGATAACAATCCTCGAGGGACTCGGATCTTCGGTGCGGTCGCTCGAGAGCTTCGTGAGAAGAGCTTCACAAAGATCGTTTCGTTAGCGAGCGAGGTGGTATAAATGCTTATCAAAGTCAATGACTTGGTCGAGATGCTTTCGGGTGCGGACAAAGGGAAGCAAGGGAAGGTCCTCAAGGTCGATCGGGCGAACCGCAAGGTCGTGGTCGAAGGGCTGAACCGCGTTTTCAAGCACGTGAAGAAGTCGCAGCGAAACCCACAAGGTGGGCGTCTTTCGAAGGAAAACGCCGTGGATGCCTCGAAGGTCGCCTTGGTCTGCCCGCAGACCGGCAAGCCGACTCGAATCGGCGTTCGCTACCTGCCGGATGGTAGCAAAGAGAGATACAGCAAGAAGAGTGGTGCGACGATCAGTGTTGTCGCACCAGCGCGTGCGATTCACGCGAAGAAATCCTAATTCATTCGATAGGTCCTTTGAATAGTGGAGCCCTCGGGCTCGTCCAAAACCATGGCACCGCGACTGCAAGAGCATTACTACAAAACGATTCGCTCCGAACTCGGCAAAGAGCTCGGGCTTAAGAACATCCTTCAAATCCCGAAGCTTGACAAGATCTCCATCAACATGGGGGTTGGCGAAGCGATGCAGGACAAGAAGTTTTTGGAATTGGCGACCGACGCGATGACGGAGATCGCAGGTCAAAAGCCGGTTCATACGCTCGCACGCAATTCGATCGCAGGCTTCCGCCTTCGCGAAGGAGTTGCGATCGGTTGCAAAGTGACCCTTCGTCGGGAACGCATGTATGAGTTCCTCGATCGCTTGGTCAGCATCGTCCTCCCACGGGTTCGTGACTTCCGCGGCGTTAGCCGTACCGCCTTCGATGGCAGGGGAAACTACTCGTTGGGATTGTCCGAATGGTTGGTTTTCCCAGAACTTAACGGAGATAAGTTCGCGAAGCCCCAAGGGATGAACATCGCGATCGTAACGACTGCGAGCAACGATGAGGAAGGACGCCGTCTTCTCGAAATGTTCGGAATGCCATTCCGAGCACCTAAGAAGAAGTCTGCGTAGGGACCCAAGTAATTTAACCAAGCGTCGCATTGGGTTGACTCGATCGGACGCAGTAACAGTATCCACCCGTTTTCCTAGTACTAACCGGATAACAACCCGTGGCCAGCAAAAGCAAGATTGCAAAAGCCAGTCGAGAGCCAAAATTCTCCTCCCGTCGTGAAAACCGCTGCAAATTGTGCGGCCGTCCTCGAGCCGTCTATCGCAAGTTTGGCATTTGCCGAATTTGCTTTCGTCAGCTCGCTGACAAAGGTTTGATCCCAGGTGTGCGCAAGTCGAGTTGGTAATAGCGGGGAGGAAATAGAATATGATCAATGACCCAATTTCTGACATGTTGACCCGAATCCGAAACGCAGTTCGCATCGAGCGACGTTTTGTGGACATGCCTCTTTCCCGACTCCGTAAAGGAATCGCGGACGTTCTCAAGCGAGAAGGCTATATCTGGGATTACACCGAGGTAGAAGCCGCTCCTGCGAATGTTCTCCGAATCGAGCTCAAGTATGGGCCGAACGGCGAGAAGATCATCCAATCCGTTCGCCGCGTCAGCAAGCCTGGCCGCCGCGTTTACGCGAAGTGTGGTGAGCTCAAGCCGGTTCTCAACGGGATGGGAATTTCGATCGTCAGCACCTCGCAAGGTGTCGTGAGCGATCGGGAAGCACGTCAACAAAAGCTCGGCGGCGAAGTTCTCGCTGAAGTCAGCTAGTTTCTAACAACAACCAGGAAGACTGCGGGTGAGATTCTTCACTCGTCATACATTCCGAAAGTGAAGAAGATTCAATGTCTCGTATCGGTAAAGCTCCAATCCCTGTCCTCGACGGCGTGAAAGTCTCGGTGGATGGTAAGACCGTGAACGTCGAAGGCCCCAAGGGGAAGCTGTCGTTCACGCACCAAGAGGAAGTTTCGGTCGGTCTTTCCGACGATGGAAAGACGGTTACGGTAAGTCGTTCGAGCGACGAACGAACGGCCCGCGCGTTCCATGGATTGACCCGTGCTTTGATCAACAACATGGTGGTTGGGGTCAAGAATGGCTACGAGAAGAAACTCGAAGTGATCGGGGTCGGATACTTGGCAGCGATCAAGGGAAGCGTCCTACAGCTTCGCGTCGGGTTCGCCAACGAGCTTCAGGTTCCGATTCCTGAAGGGCTGGAGGTTACCTGCCCAGACCAAACGCACATCAACGTGAAGGGTTGCGACAAGCAAGCGGTAGGACAATTCGCCGCGCACGTTCGATCCCTTCGCAAGCCTGAGCCTTACAAAGGTAAAGGGGTTCGTTACGTCGGCGAACAAGTCAAGATTAAGGCTGGTAAGAGCGCTACCTAGTAGTACACTATCTAGGCTCGTTTTGGGGCTAGGCTCGTTTGGGCCTTGGCTCCGCCCGGCGATCAAAGCAATCATAAAACTGGTGGATTTAGAGGTTAGTCGTGGATATTCGAAAAACTGTAGATGGACAACGTAAGCGACGCGCTTACCGCGTACGCAAGAAGGTTCGAGGGAACGCTGAGCGTCCTCGTTTGTGCATCAACCGATCGTTGACCAACATCGGGTGTCAAGTGATCGACGATGCTCAAGGAGTCACCTTGGTATCCGCGACGACTCGCGACAAAGATCTTCGATCCCAGTTCAAATATGGCGGGAACTGCGAAGCGGCGAAGGCGCTCGGTAAGATCGTTGCCGAGCGCGCAATTGCAAAAGGAATCAAGACCGTGTGTTTCGACCGCGGATCCTGCAAGTATCACGGTCGAGTGGCTGCGTTTGCGGACGCAGCTCGCGAAGCTGGTTTGGAATTCTAGTCCGGAGTGATCGAAAGAGTGGCTAACACAGTAGAAAATACTCAAGGCGATCATCTCATCGATCGCGTTTTGAAAATCAAGCGTTGTGCGGCGGTTGTGAAGGGTGGACGTCGGTTCAGCTTCGCAGCATTGGTCGTCGTCGGCGATGGCAAGGGACGGGTTGGCTATGGCTACGGCAAAGCGAACGAAGTTCCACCGAGCGTATCGAAGGCACAAAAGGCAGCGAACCGCGCCATGATCACCGTTCCGGTCGAGAACGGCACGATTCCTCACGCGGTGACCGGTCGCTTCGGAGCAGCCCACGTTCTCCTGATGCCAGCCAGCCCTGGTACTGGGATCATCGCGGGACAGGTTGTCCGCTCGGTTTGCGAAGCCGTTGGTATTCAAGACATCTTGACCAAGAGCTTCCGTTCCAACAATCCAACGGTGTTGATCAAAGCGACGTTTGACGCGCTGGAGCAACTCCGCACCAAAGAAGACGTTGAACGACTTCGAGGAGTCAAACTGTAATGAATATAGAAGAAATCAACAAAGGGATCGTCAAGAATCGGTCCCGCAAGCGACTCGGGCGCGGGATCGGTAGCAAGACCGGTAAGACCTCGGGACGTGGCCAAGACGGTCACAAATCCCGAAGCGGTTACTCCCGTCATCCGATGTTCAACGGTGGCGACCTTCCATTGGTCCGCCGTATTCCCAAGCGAGGTTTTCACAACCGTTTCGCAGCGACCGTTTTCGGAGTCAATCTGAGCGCGATCGATGCGGTTTACAACGCGGGTGAAGAAGTCAACCCAACGACTCTTCGTGAAAAGGGACTTGTGAAGGTCCGTTGCGACGAGATCAAGATTCTCGGAGATGGAGAGTTGACCAAGGCATTGAAGTTCGTTGTGACGCGTGCAAGCGAGTCGGCGAAGGAAAAGATTGCCAAGGCGGGTGGAAGCATCGAAATCGTCGCTGCCAAACGAACCCCCAAAGAACGAGTCGCCGCCCTCAAGGGTGAGTAGTAGACGATCTCCCCATTCCAACTCGACGCGGTTGGATGTTACCCTTCTTAAATTAAATGTCACCCTCCCCAGAGGATAACGCTGTGAGGCATGTTCCTTTGGGGAATGGCTTTTGTCTGGATGGGGCTTGTCCTGGGCTGTCAAAAAGTTGGCGTTGTGGGGATTTAGGTTTGCGCAAGTTTCGTTCTCTGATTCGCTTCTTGTCCGACCGGGGCTCGTCCCCG
>CAYMXM010000096.1:0-12203 GCA_964394065.1 uncultured Pirellula sp.
AACTCAAATCGCCATCGCGCAGCCAAAATCCGAAACGCCCATCGTACGCTTACTCAGCAGGCCGCGCATCTCCTCGGGGTCAGCAGATTGATTCAATTGCAGAAGGAGCTTTCGCGTAGCAAACGAGGCGTCCCGGAGCTTATGGTATTCGGAGTCGTCGAAGGAGATGGTTTCGCCGTTTCGGAGCCGCTCAAAAATGTCGGCCATTGGGTTCATAGGATTCATTGTTTTCGACTCTCAGATACAAACCTAGCAATGGGAACGTCACCGTACCGTCCGCCCCCAAAAGAAGCATCTTGTTTATCATTCCAGTTCAAATGTCACGGTTACGCCCTCTTTGCCGACCGCCTCGGCCAGCCCTTTAGGATCGTCGATCCTCCCGAGTCGCGTGTAGCTGTAACTTGTCCTGAAGGACTTGTAAAAAAGAACAAAGGTATTGCTTTCGTACAACATGAGATCGCCATTCTGGATAGTGCCAGGGTTAGTGGCGTCCTTTGGCAGTTGAGCGGATAGATCAGCGTATTTCTCGTTGCCGTTCAATTCGCTCATGTCAAGTGAGAGGGGCAGTAGTGTTTTGAGCTTGGTCACGGCGGGATTGTCTTCGAGAGTAGCCGTAAACGTCTTTGATCCGATTTTCACGTTCATTTTCTTGCCGATCGATTGATTGCGAATGGGAGCCTGATGGTTGGCTGCTTGCGCCGGAGAGGTTTCCTGGATGGATGTTCCCGAGTCGCAGGAAACCAGCCCGATAAGCAGGCTCGCTGCCAAGAGGCAAGCCCGTTGCGATAATTCCACAGTTTGTCCTCGTGGTCCCATCGTTACTTCAGGTTCTTGGTGAAAAACTCAGTGAGCTTATCGAACGGAATCTTGTCCGCTTGATCGTAGAGATCAACGTGGTTGGCCCCCTTGATGATGAGTAGCTCTTTCGGCTCAGCGGCAGCCTTGTAGGCGGTTTCGCTGAAGTAACGCGAATGGGCTTTTTCGCCATGAATAAAAAGGGCTGGCCGAGGCGAGATTTCGTCAATGTAGGTTAACAGCGGCATGTTCATGAAAGACAGCGGTGTGGTGATCGTCCACGCGTTACCTGAGTTGACTGCCCTTGGATGGTAGCCGCGAGGCGTCGTGTAATAGTCCGCGTACTCGACGAGAAATTGTGCTTCGCCGCCCTTCAGTACGTTATAGGGCGGCTGGAAAGCGGGTGTGCCGCTTTCTGCATCTCTCCATCGTTGCTGGCCTAGTTGTTCCAGTGTTTTGGTCCGATCTTCCTTGGTTACACTGTCGTTGTAACCTTTGGACATCACCCGCGTCATGTCGTACATGGTGCTGGTTGCTACAGCTTTGATACGTTTGTCCACAGCGGCGGCGTTGAGTGCCATACCGCCCCAGCCACAAATGCCGATGATGCCAATACGTTCGCGATCCACCGAAGGTTGCAGGCCAAGAAAATCCACCGCCGCGCTAAAGTCTTCGGTATTGATGTCGGGCGAAGCGACATTGCGCGGCTCGCCGTTGCTCTCCCCGGTGTACGACGGATCGAAGGCCAGGGCGACAAACCCTCGTTCGGCCATCGTCTGTGCATACAATCCCGATGACTGCTCCTTCACCGCTCCAAAAGGGCCGCTAACAGCAATCGCTGCCAAACGCTTGTCGCCATGATTCTTCGGCTGATACAGGTCAGCGGCCAGGGTGATACCGTAGCGATTCTTGAACGTAACCTTTTGATGCTCGACCTTCTCGCTTTTTGGAAAAGTTTTGTCCCATTTCTCGCTGTTCACTTCACTCTCCCTTGACGCCTTTTCTGGCTGTGGTTGATCCGTTGCATGGGCGATGCTGACTGTCAGCGGAGTAACTCCGAGCATCGCCAACATGAGTACACTGATGATCTTCATTTGGAAGCCTTTGGTCTTCATGCGATTCGTATTCTCCTTGTCTGGTTTTTTGCTTGATGTTCGTCCATTGGCGGCGAGTTCTCGCTTTCGCTGCGCAGTCGGTCTCGACGAAACAAGCGGATTGACCACAGCAATTTTAAGACCGATTAGCCAAGACGGGAAAGGAACATTCCTCCTGAATCCTTGCCTGTTCCTCCTGAATTCGCGACGATCTATCCCGATCTCGCAGGATTGTGTAATCTGTTTCTGTGGTGCCAAAGTAAACAAACAGGAGCCTGGAGCGTGAAAAAACAATCGGAGCAACAGAATCGTCTCGTCAAGCTCTTGAGCGAGCTTGCCGCGAAAGAAGGGATGCAGTCCACTCTCGTAGACGGAGTACAGGTTTACCGGCAATCGCGTTCAACCCCTCGCGGCCCAATGGTCTATCGGCCACACATCATCATTGTCGGTCAAGGGAGGAAGCGGGCCTACCTGGGCAAGCAAGTTTACACCTACGACCCCTTCAACTATCTCGTCCTGGCAGCTCCCCTTCCGGCTGAATGCGATGCTGAAGCAACACCTGACAAACCAATCTTGATGGTTAACGTCGATATCGAAGCGGCGATGGTGGCCGAGATGTTGCTGGAAATGGAAGACTTTTTGCCGCCAGCCGGAGAAACCCCACGGGCCATCTCATCAACACCGATGACCCCAGAACTTGGTGAAGCGGTAATCCGGTTGCTGGAATGTCTGACGCATCCAGTCGATAGCCGCTTGCTGGGCAGGCAGATGGTCCGCGAAGTTGTCTACCGCGTTCTTCGAGGTGAGCAAGGGGGAGCACTCCGTGCATTGGCCAGTAGAGACGACCATTTCACGCGGATCTCGCGAGTATTGAAATACATCCATTCTGAATACGCTGAACCCATCGGAACTGAAGAGATGGCCAAACGGGCGGGAATGAGCGTGTCGGTTTTTCATCATCACTTCAAACTCGTCACTGCCAGCTCTCCGCTTCAGTACCTCAAACGAATCCGATTGGACCAAGCAAGGCTGCTGATGGTCCAGGACGGATGCAATGCAAGTGCCGCTGCACATGCCGTAGGCTACGAAAGTGCGTCGCAGTTTAGCCGCGAATTCAAACGTCTCTTCGGCATGACACCCACTGAAGATGCGGAACAAACACGAGAGCGATTGGTAGCAGGTGAAGAATGATGAAAGGCAAGGAAGTGCCACCGGCAATTACGTCTGCCAATGCTCAACGCAAATATTTGCCAAGCAAAGCTATCCACATTGGTGACGGACCGGCATGGAAAGACATCCATGTTGAGATTTTTAGACATAACCCGATTCAGGACTGTGTGCTAGTGCCGGCAGTAGCCGAACCACAAATCATGTGGCAGATTTCTGGAGCACTGATGTGTGAGGAAAGGGATCTTGGTGGCGAATGGAGTTCCCACAGGACCGAGCCAGGAGATATGTACCTGGTTGCCTCCACAACTCCCTACGAATTGCGCTGGCGTGGGCTGGATGATTAACCATTGCTCGCTATGCACGTCTTCGTCGGAAGGCCGTTGCTTGAAATGGCGGCCCGTGAAGTGATAGGCGAGGATACGGGGTTACCTTCGCTGCGGGAGGTGTATGCGGCACGCGACGGGATATTGAATGGGATGCTGGAACAGTTACGGGCAGAGCTGATGGACCGTCCTGTTGCAAGTAAGCTGTTAGTGCAAGGCGTTGCCCAAAGCCTCGCGGTTCACCTGGTCAGAACGTATCGCGACGAAACACGCAGTCCGGCTTCGCAACTATCAAACGTGCTCCCAGCATATCGTTTTCGCAAGGTCGAGACATTGATGCAGGATAACCTGATGCAAGGTATTCAGATTGCAGAAATGGCTGAGGCTGCGGAAATGAGCGAATCGCATTTCTCCCGGATGTTTAAAAGCACAACGGGATTTGCTCCGATGCAGTATTTCATTCGTCTTCGCATGATGAGAGCCCAGCAGCTTTTACGCGAGACGAACCGCAGCGTGATCGACATTGGCCTTGAGGTGGGCTACAGCACCCCAAGCCATTTTGCGCAAGTGTTCCGCAAAGAGACAGGCCAGACGCCGACAGAATATCGGCAATCTGTTCCGCGTGAACCTCTCGCCGATTGAAGGCGAATCTTCGCCGGAAAGCAGAAACGCGACACCCCGCCCCAAGGGTCATGTGCTCACAGATTCAGTCCTCTTCGTCTTTCGATGAAAGAGTGATCGAAATCTCTCCAAAAAATAGCAGGATCACGACAGTTCGGGCGAGATCACGACAGAAGCAAGTCGGAAGAGTGCCTAGAATGCGGCTGTACCAGGAGCGTTTCAACGACCACCAAACGTTACGAGATCGACAAATGAATTCAACAAACCAAGACCGCGGCAGGCGAACCTTTCTGAAACAAACGACTTTGGCCGGAGCTGGCTTGATGCTAGCCCCTTCACTTTTGTCAGCTCAGCAAGGCTCGGGTGGAGCAGTCCAAGAGGGTAACATCAAGTCCATCGGATACGCCGGGACAGACCCGCGTAGCAAATTGGCACCCTGGAATTTTGAACGCAGGCCCGTTGGAGACAACGATGTCCTGGTGGACATTAAATTCTCCAGCATTTGCCATTCCGATATTCACACCATTCAAGGTCATTGGGGTGATCAACCCTATCCCTTGGTTCCTGGACACGAAATTGCAGGTATCGTCACCGCAGTTGGCAAGAACGTAAGCCGATTCAAAGTTGGCGACAAAGCGGGGGTCGGCGTGCAGGTCGCAAGCTGTATGAAGTGTGGGAGCTGCAAGAGTGGAGAGGAGCAGCATTGCGATGAGGGATTGATTGGGACGTATGGAACTCCCGATCCGACATCCCCCACGGGAATCACTCAAGGAGGGTATTCCAACAACATCGTGGTCACGGAGCATTTTGTTTACAAGATCCCCGATAACATGGAGCTGCAACACGCAGCACCGTTCCTTTGCGCAGGGATTACGTCTTATTCCCCGCTAATCAAGCACAACGTGACAAAGGGAAGTAAGGTTGGCGTGGCAGGAATTGGCGGCTTGGGTCACTTGGCGGTTAAGTTGGCGGTCGCAAAAGGGGCTGAAGTTTACGCATTCACAACTTCGCCCTCGAAGATCGAAGACATCAAGCGCTTCGGTGCAAAGGAAGTCATTGTCGTTGATAGCGCTGAAAAGTTGAAACCTTGGTTTGGCAAGATGGATGTTATTGTCTCTACAGTTCCCTATGCCTACGCCATTTCGGATTACATTTCCTGCGTGAAACCATATGGCTATTTCTCCCAAGTCGGAGTGCCGACAAATGGCGAACTGACGATTAACGCCTTCAACATGGTTCACAATCGCGTGAACTTCACCGGATCGCTGGTAGGCGGAACCGTAGAAACTCAGAAGCTCCTGGACTACTGCGCTGCAAACAAAATCTACCCGGAAGTTCAGGTGATACCTGGCGGGGAAATTAACGATGCGTGGGAAAAGGTCGTGAACAAAGAAGCTCGTTACAGATATGTAATCGACGCCACTACCATCTGATTGATTTAACTGGAAGAGGATTCAGTTTTGCAAACAAAGGAATACAAGATGATTCTGGAAGAGAAATTTACCCTGTCAAACGGCGTAGAGATTCCCAAGATTGGGCTTGGGACGTGGATGATTGACGACGATAAAGCGGCTCAGACTGTCTGCGCCGCCGTTGAAATAGGCTATCGCCATATCGACACCGCACAAGGCTATGGCAACGAGCGAGGTGTTGGGGAAGGTGTGCGTGCCTGTGGCGTTTCTCGTGATCAGATTTTTGTGACGACCAAGTTGGAAGCAGCCTACAAGAGCTACGCCGAGGCCAAAGCTGGCATCGAGCGGTCGATGAAGGCTCTGGGCTTGGATTACATCGACATGATGATCATCCACAGCCCGCAACCGTGGACTGATTTTCGCGGCAACGATCATTTCTTCGAGGGCAATCGCGAAGCCTGGCGCGCATTGGAGGAGGCATACAACGCAGGCAAGCTTCGAGCGATCGGCGTCTCCAATTTCGAGCCAATCGACCTGGACAACATCCTCGATCACTGCACCGTCAAGCCGATGGTCAACCAGATTCTCGCCCACATTGGCAACACACCGTTCGATGTGATTGACTACACCCAGAGTAAAGGCATCCTGGTCGAAGCCTATTCTCCCGTGGGGCATGGGGCGATGTTGAACAACCAGAGTCTGTCTATGATTGCCGAAAAGTATGGCGTTACCATTCCTCAACTCTGTATCCGCTATTGTCTCCAGCTTGGCCTGTTGCCGTTGCCGAAGACAGCCAACCCGGACCACATGCGGAGCAATGCCGCGGTGGACTTCGAGATTTCCCGAGAAGACATGGATACCTTGAAGAAAGCCGAACGTATTAAGAACTACGGTGACGCAAGCTTGTTCCCAGTATTCGGTGGGAAATTACTGGCCGACGGCACACTGGTTGCCCAGGATTGAAACCAAGACGCGTGGAAAGCTTGAATGCACCTCGGAAAATGGTGATGAACAAACGTGCTTATGTCGCGTCAGCGATATTCATTTCTATGGCATGTGGTGTTCTGGCGATCGCCTTTTCCTCGTACCATGCATTGAGCCAACCAACTGGCCCTGAGAATAGCCACATGAGAAACTTGACTGATAGCAAAATCACACTACGTGTCGGCGAAAAAGAGTTTACCGTTACTTTGTATGACAATCCGACGGCAAAGGATCTTCTTTCGCGACTGCCATTAACTTTGAAGGCAAATAACTATCCCGGTTACGACGAGAAAGTCATCAGGTTGCCAATCTCTCTTTCAATGGAGGGGGCACCTCCAGGCGACAACCCCGAAATCCCTGAAGTTGGCTATTATGATCCAAGTCGATGGATTGCCCTCTACTACGGTCCGATTGGTTATTGGCCTGGGAAAGTGCCGCTGGGGCGGATTGACGCAAGCGTGGGAGAGCTTCGTGCTATACCCGATAACGCTCCGGTAGTGATTGAGTTAGGAAAGCATGTTTCCGCAAGGGGAACCCAACACTTTGTCAAGTGATCCCGAAAGCTGAAGCTGACCGATGAAGTGTCAATCAGTGAGTACGCATTCGCAAATGTTCAGTTTTTGGCTAAGCAATCAGAGTCCCGTCGCAATCCCAAAGAAGCTTAGCGGCTTAAGGAGGTGTTCCGATGCCATTTGAATTTGTTCAGATCGATGCCTTCACGAATAAACCGCTTTATGGCAATCCCGCTGCCGTGGTGTTCGATGCCGATGACATCCCACCACAAACGATGCAAAAGATCGCACGCGAAATGAATCTGTCGGAGACAGTCTTCATTCTCAAGCCGACCACGGCTCAAGCTGACTACCGCGCCCGTATCTTCACCCCGATGAGCGAGTTGCCATTTGCTGGCCACCCGACGATAGCGGCTGCCCATGCGATATTGATGCGTTACCCAGACAAGGCCAACACAACTCTATTGCGGCAGGAATGTGGTATCGGCGTCGTGCCCGTTGAAGTTATCCGTTCCGCATCGGGAACGTTGCTCCGCATGACTCAAGGCACTCCAGTCTACTGCGATTCCAAGCTTTCACGTGAAGTCGTAGCGAAAATGCTCGGTTGCGCCGAATCCGATTTGGCCAACAGCCCATTCGAGGTCGTTTCGACCGGCGTGCCGTGGCTCATCGTGGAATTGTCGCGACTCGAAGCAATCTCCTTGCTGACTCCCGATCACGGAATCATTGCTCAAGAGTGCAAGGCACTAGGTGCCGTTGGAGTGACCACATTTGTGGAGCGCGGCGACGGCGGTTCGGTACGTATTCGTTTGCGAACCTTTGCGCCTGGCGAAGGTGTGGCCGAAGACCCGGTGTGCGGTTCTGGGAATGGCTCGGTAGCTGCCTTCATTGCACGCCATAAGCATAATGCTGAAATGGTCGGTTGCTATGTAGCGGAGCAAGGAATCGAAATTGGCCGCGATGGGGTGGTTCATGCATCGTGGGAGCGAGAGGGGGAGACCTTGCGTGTACGCATCGGAGGTGAAGCGGCGGTGTTTGCCAGTGGGCAGTTATTCGTCTGACAGGCACCTGTCTGGCTTGATGGATCATCTGGACGAAGGGTTCCGACCAGTCGGCCAAGGACACCGGGCGGTTGCGAGTTGGCACAACTCACCTTGACCGTTCGCCCCTTGAAGGACAGAATATTCGGATAATTGAATATGCGAATAATCATCTGAGGTGACCGAATGTCGAATTCTCTGGAGTCGCGGGCAGCGGCGGAAATGCTCAAAGCGTTTTCGCACCCTACGCGACTGGCCATGTTAAGGGAGCTTTCATCCGGTCCCAAATGTGTCACTGATATGGAGGAGTTGCTTCCGGCAAGGCAGGCAAACATTTCACAGCATCTGGCGGTGCTGCGTCATGCCCAGTTGGTGGACTATGCCCAGGACGGGGCTTTGCGGTGTTACTACCTGAGTCGGTCGCAACTCGTTGAGGACATGCTTGCGTTGATTGACCGAGATGACCCGGTGGTGACGCGAACCCCAGAGGAAATTCGAGCCGACAAGCAGCGGCTGGCCAAGGCGCTAGAAGCGAAGCAACGGTCTAAGAGAAAGGAGACGCCAGCCAGCACTAAGCGGAAGGTGCCTGTGTCATGACGAGTCCTCGTATCTACCTGGACTACAATGCCACGACGCCCGTTGCCGACGAAGTAGCCCTGGCGATGTCACATGCGTTGGCTGAAATCTTTGGGAATCCGTCCAGTTTGCATTGGGCTGGAATCCCTGCCCGTGATGCCATCGAATCGGCACGGTCACAGGTGGCGTCTTTGCTGAGCTGCGACGCCACAGAGGTTGTGTTCACGTCAGGCGGGACTGAGGCCAACAACTACGCTATCAAGGGTTTGTTCTTCGCTCAAAAAGCACTGGGAAAACCATTTCACGTCATCACCAGCCGAATCGAGCATCCTGCCGTACTGGAACCGTGCCGGTTTATCGAAAACCTGGGAGCGGAAGTGACGCAGCTGCCTGTCAACCAGCTTGGTCAGGTTGACCCGGCAGATGTCGCGTCGGCGATTCGCCCTCATACGGCGCTCATTTCTATCATGCACGCCAATAACGAGGTTGGCACACTGCAACCCATCGCGGCGATCTCATCCATCGCTCGCGAACACGGTGTGCTCCTCCACACGGACGCTGCACAATCGGTGGGCAAGGTTGCTGTTGAAGTTGATTTGCTCGGTGTCGATCTGTTGACGGTCGCCGGGCACAAGTTGTATGGGCCGAAGGGAGTTGGTGCCCTCTTCGTTCGCGAAGGAGTCAATCTTGAACCACTGCTGCATGGTGCTGGACATGAGGCGGGGCGTCGCTCGGGAACGGAGGATATTCTCGAAATCGTTGGGCTAGGTGCCGCCTGTGAGCTTGCTCAATCCTGGATCAACACGGAATCCATCCTCGAACTCCGCGAGGTGTTTTGGAACTTGCTGAAGGATGCGTTTGGCGAGCAGATCGCCCTCATCGGCCACCCCTCGCAGCGTTTACCGAACACGCTCAATGTCGGCTTTCGCGGAAAGATCGGCAGCGAAATTCTGGTGTCCCTGCCAGCCGTGGCGGCTTCGACGGGAGCAGCCTGCCATGCTGGAACCACTGAAATCAGCGCGGTGCTCTCGGCAATGCAAATTCCCTTGGATGTAGCGACCGGGGCCGTGCGATTTAGTCTCGGCCGTGAGACGACTCGCGAGGATATCCAAACCGTTGTGGACTTGCTTGCTCTTGGATCGGCCCACGTGACGACCTCGCGATGAGCGGAACTGAAATTTGCTTTACAAGACCTTGCTTAAGGAGAATTTAGAAATGTTGGTACGAATGATTTTGGCATGTGTTGTGATGATCGTCGGCGTTTCGATGGCTCACGCGGCGGAAGAACACACCAAGGATTCCTTGAAAACCGTCAAGAAGAACGTGGAGGAGAAAAAGGCCGTCTTGGTCGATGTCCGCAGCCAGGAGGAATGGGACGAGGGAACGATTGAGGGTGCTATCTTTCTGCCCCACAGCGAATTGCAAAAGCCTGAAGCGATGAAAAAACTTCTGGAGCGGCTTCCCAAGGATCGCATTCTTTATACCTATTGCGTCGTTGGAAAGCGTTCTTTGAATGCTGCGGAGTTGCTCAAAAAGCATGGCTATGACGTTCGCTCGTTGAAGCCTGGCTACAAAGAACTTCTCGCTGAAGGATTCCCGAAGGCCAAGTAGAAAAGCACGTGAAGAACTTCTTCAAATGGATTACCAATGACGGCGAAATCATTAAAAAGCTATTCCTCGGATGAAATCAAGGAGGCGGTCGCCCAGCGCTACGGGCAAGTGGCGACGGCTCCCGACGAAAAGTTCAACTTTCCCGTTGGTCGGCGATTCGCCGAGAGCGTTGGTTACGATCCGGCCCTGCTCGACCGCCTGCCACAAGGGCTATGGGAATCGTTTACCGGTGCCGGAAATCCTCAACCATTCGTTGATGTCCAATCTGGTGAAACAATCCTTGACCTGGGTTGTGGAGCAGGACTGGATCTGTGCCTGTACGCAGAGAAAGTTGGTCCAACGGGGAAGTTGTTCGGACTCGATCTATCGCAATCGATGTTGGACAAGGCTTGCCAAAATCTCGCTCAAGTCGGAATTGCGAATGTCGAATTCCTGCACGCCGCTGCCGATGCAATTCCACTTCCCGATCAATCTGTCGATCTGGTGACCGCCAACGGCATCTACAACTTGTCTCCCGACAAGGATGCCGTCATGCGGGAAGTCGCACGAGTTCTGAAGCAGGGTGGCCGAACCATCTTTGCCGAGATCGTGCTCCAGAGCGAATTGCCACAGGAAGTGCGGCGTGAAATCAGCGATTGGTTTCGCTGCATCGGCGGGGCGTTGGTCCAGCAAGACTTTTTGAGTCGTCTGCAATCTCACGGCTTGGCTAATCCGCAGGTGTTATGGCTGGGACGCAATGCACGCACCGGCCACGAGCTTGCAGTCTGTGCTGTAATTCGAGCGGAGAAGCCATGATCCAAGCATCGAACCAAAAACCGAGTTTTCTCACAGCGTTTCCCTAGGAACTGTGGGAGATCGGTGTCGAAACCATGATTCGCTGGTTCGCGCAATCGTTAAAGTCTGCCATGCCGGGCGATATCAAAGCCACTCCGCCAATCTGAGTGCGGATTTTGACATGCCGTTGCTGCGAGCAAGACGCCGATACAGGATGTGACCACGGTGAATGAGCACTTTCGCATCAGAGGCGGTGTGTGTATGCGTATTGATACGGCAACTTCGGCGGGATATTCGCCGAACTACAACAAGAAGAACGATCCCGAACAAGGTATCCAGTCGTTGTTCTCGGCGATCTTGAACGAACAAGGACGCGACGGTTACTTGACCGCTGACGAAGTCGCTCCCGTTACAGTCGCCGATGGCACAGGCGAGAGCTTCGAGCCGCTGATTCCGGACGCATGGCAGAGTTGGTTCCATTCGGTTCATGTGGCTCGGTACTTTACGCTCAAAGATCCGACGCAAACCGCTGCGGACTTCCAATCGATCTTGGAGGACGCCTACAGGGTCGATGCTTACATTGCTCCGCAAGCGTATGTAAAGTCGCTCGACAAAGATCAGTTGGCAACCCTTCAGGCGATCCATCACTTGGCCGATCCCATCAAGCCCGACGGATTAACCGAAGAGGGAGCATTGAACCTGTTGTTGCCGCCTGACGCCCAGATTGATCTGAACGGCGACGGACTAACGCAAAGCGGAAAAGCGAACTTGATTCGATTCCCCGACTCTCGAACCCCGCCGTCGGTGGCCGCTGCGTGGGAAGAGGCCACGGCCAACATGCTGCCTGGCGACAAGTTAATGCAAGAGTTGCGAATGAAGCGCGAGGTGATGTTTGCCAACATGCGTCCGTCGGCGGACGGCAAAACGGTGATCGTAACCGAACCCGGCGATCCCAATTGGCGCAACCCATATGCCGACTCAGGATATTCGTACGTCGATAAAGCGCGAAAGGTAATCGAGTCGACGGAATACTTCAAGAATCAAATCTCACCCGAACAATACCAACGCGATATGGAATTCTGGACGAAACTGCGCGATGCATTGCTCAAGCACAGAGCCCCCTAAGTCACCCTACGCGCTCATTCCGGTTTCTGTGTCCATTAGAAATGGATGCACCTTCATCTCTGTTCCTTCTGTCGGAGCTGCCATTAAAGTAGAGCTGCAACCTGTTTGGCAGTTGCCTTAGCGCTTGACGGGTTCTGACCCGTTACCAGCCGATCGTCGACCACGA
>CAYMXM010000097.1:0-12135 GCA_964394065.1 uncultured Pirellula sp.
ATTTACTTAACGGCGTTGCCCCTCACCCCCAGCCCCTCTCCCCGAAGCGGGGCGAGGGGGGGCGAAGAACTACTGGGGTTGTCCTCCTCGCTTCTTCGTAAACTCTGCGCTCCTCTGCGGTTCAATCCTTTTCATTCGTAAGATTCGTGCGATTCGTGGTTGTTTAACGGAATGAATTCCGTTTTGCCTAAGGGAGGCGATGCCCCATTTTGTCTCGTTTGGTTGCGAGATAATCGGCGTTGTATTCGTTCGGGGGGGATATGATCGGAACTTGATCGACGACGGTTAAATCGAATCCTCTAAGATTGAACGCCTCAGTCTTCTTAGGATTGTTCGTCAACAAACGAATCTGTTGCAACCCTAGATCCTTGAGAATCTGAATCCCAACTCCATAGTCTCGCATATCCGCCTTGAACCCAAGCTTGTGATTTGCTTCGACCGTGTCGAGCCCCTCCTCTTGCAATGCGTAGGCTTTGATCTTTTGTGCAAGACCGATCCCTCGGCCTTCTTGCGGGAGGTAGACGAGAACACCTCGCCCTTCTTTGGCGATCGCGTCGAGGGCTTGATGGAGTTGATCTCCACAATCGCATCGCAACGACGCGACGAGATCTCCTGTGAAGCAACTGCTGTGCATCCGTACCAAGGGGGCCTTTCCTCCAGGGTCAGAGAGATCTCCCATCACCAATGCGACCGGTTCTTGATCTTCGAATTGCACACCGTAGACGATGATGTCGAACATCCCGTACTTGGTCGGGAGTTTCGCTTTCGCCGTTCTCGCCACCAGCTTCTCACTCAGCCGTCGGTGAGCGATGATTTGCTCCACGGTGATGATGGCGAGGGAATGCTTCCTTGCCAACTCGACCAATTCATCGCGAGTCGCACGATCCCCGGTGCTGTTGAGGATCTCACAGAGAACCCCGGCTGGTGTCAGACCTGCCATCCTCGCTAGATCGACCGCCGCCTCGGTATGTCCGGCTCGGCGCAGAACACCACCCTCCATAGCGACCAGCGGATAAACGTGACCAGGCTTCACAAAGTCCGACGGTTTCGACGATTCGTTTGCTAAGCGCCGAATCGTCTCGGCGCGCTCCCCCGCAGTGATCCCCGTCTTGCACCCAGCATGATCGACCGGTGTCATAAATGCGGTCGAGAGAGGGGAAGTGTTGAGTTCGACTAGGGGGCGCAGTTCCAGGCGTTGGCAGACCGACGGAAGGATCGGTGCGCAGAGTTGACCATGCCCTTGCAACATGAAATTGATCGTTTCGGCAGTTACCGACTGGGCTGCGCAGACGAAGTCTCCCTCGTTCTCGCGGTCTTCATCGTCGAGAACAATGACGACCTCACCGCGACTGATGGCGGAAACGGCTGCTTCGATCGAACTAAACTGAATGGTCATTTCCGGGGTTATCCTCTTCCAAATTGTAGTCTTTGATTTTCTTGTGCAACGTATTGCGATTGATCCCCAACCGCGTCGCAGCCTTTGTTTGTACGTAGTTGCAGGAGGCTAAGACCTGCGCGATGAGTTCCTTTTCCACCCGATTGACGATCAGCCCATGCAGGTCCGTGGAGTCGGCGTCCACGCTTTTGATTCCTTCTTGAACGACCTCCGAGGCAAGGCTGCCGAAGTCCCTGTTGCGAACTTCTTGTTGCACCGGAGAAGAGAACTCAAACGACGGAGCCCGGCCCGTCACGGCATCGGGCAAGAGATCGCAGGTCAATTCATCGGTCTCCGCCATGACCACCGATCGTTCGATATAGTTTTGCAACTCGCGCACGTTCCCTGGCCAATGGTAGTCTTGGAGCGCCTGCATCGCTTCCCGTTGGATGTGAACAACGTACCGATCGTTCAGTTCGCTGTAGACTTGGAGAAAGTGTGCCACCAAGGCGGGAACATCTTCACGTCTTTTCCTGAGGGGAGGGATCTCGATCGGAACAACGTTGAGTCGCCAGTAGAGATCCTCTCGGAACCGTTCTTGTCGAATCTCTTCCGCCAAGTTCCGGTTGCTCGCGGCGATGACTCGCGTATCGACGGTCACCGTTTCGGTATCCCCGACTCGTTCAAACTGTTTTTGCTGCAATACACGCAGGAGTTTGACCTGCAGATGCATGGAGGTGCTGTTGATCTCGTCGAGAAAGATGGTGCCGGAATGAGCCGCCTCGAATCGACCCGCTCGATTACCCACCGCCCCGGTGAACGCACCCCGTACGTGCCCGAATAGTTCACTCTCCAACAAACTTTCGCTCAAAGCGCCGCAATTGACTTTGACGAACGGCCCTCCGTTTCGTCCACTCAGTTGGTGGATCGCGTTTGCGATCACCTCTTTACCTGCCCCTGTCTCTCCGAGGAGGAGAACCGAGGCATTGCTAGGGGCCACGCGCCGCGTGATGCGAAAGACGTCCTGCATGGCGGGAGAAGTCCCGATCACGCCGGGTAACAAGGTACCTCCCCCTACGCGCGGTGGCGCACTCTCCTGCCTGAATCCTGCCATGGAGTACCGGGAACGATTGGAAACGATGAAACGATTCGGCGCCGCCTCGCCGCAATCACGGACGGACCGAGGACCACTCTCGCTCGCCGCGATTGGCCTCGATCGCATCCAGTATCCGACCGAGCAATTCTCGGAGTTCCGGCTCCTTCTTTGCGCGGTCGTTATACACATCGTACAGCCCATCGGCTGTCTCGGAAGAGATTTGCAACCCAAATTGACGAACCGATTGCACAAAAAGTTGGCTTCCTTGCTCACGTTCGGGCATGGAAAGGTACGTGTCCAAGGCTCTATGGACCAGTTCACGCTGTCCCGCAGGAGATTGTGGCAGCGAAGCAGCCAAAGCGTTTCGGCTCGGCGCGGTGGTGGGAAGTCGCTCCTTCTCCAAAAATTGCAGCGCTTCTTCTTTCCAGAGGATTTGGTCCTCTAGGGATCTTGGGGCTGTTTGCGCCAACCAATGCATCTGGCGGAGAGTTGGCTCCAATCCAGCGGCTTCGGGAGGAAGGCTCCCCAAGACCAATCGGGGGTCCGCTTCGAAGAACGGGAGTTCGCGGCTGCTTAAAGAATCAGCAAGGAGCCCTATGGGGGCTTTAGAGGCGGATGGAGTCCCTCGAACCCGTTGCAGCAGGTCGCCCAGATCCATATCGATGACTCGATCGACGACGTAAATTTCGTCGATTGGGGCACCTTCCTTGCAGCGCGCAACGAAGGTCCCTCCGTTGGAGAACTCTTCGCAAACGTAGCCATACTCCTCCAGGAGCATTCGGAGGTGGGTTCGAAGAGAACCGCTTCCACCGACTACCATTCCTTGGCGATTTGGTACGATCCGAGCCATTTCGGAGATCACCCGATCTAGCCGGGAGCGTCCTTGGAAGCTACCGGTTGAGAGTCCTTGCTCCTTCTCAAAGAGAATGGCTTTCATCAATGCCGAGGCGGCTCCGTAGCGAACCACGCGATGCCCCGAATCGAGCCCGCGCACCAATCGGGACCGAACTTCGACTGGCATCGGTTGGGTCGGTTCTCCAAGGGTTTGAATCGCGAGGAATTGACCGGTTGCCAAATCGTAGCGGTCCGCTTCATCCAAGACTTTGCAAAGAAAATCGGTCCGGCTCCAAAGGGTGGCGACATCGGACGGGAAATCGGTTTGGAGTTCACCTTGTTCGTTTCGCTGAGACCAGCGATTCCCCTGCAAAAGAACGGCGGCAGCCAGGGGGGAGGAAGTTGGTTCCTCTCGGCTTGCGCGGAAGGTGTTTTCCGCGTCGGTCATGACCCGCTCCCAAAGAACTTCGGCGGGGCGGCATTCGCGCATCGAAAGGGTTCGACCGTCGGGACCAAGCTCCCAACGAACTCCCGTTTGTTCGTCATCAGCGAAGCGATTCCTGACGAAGGAGCGGAGTCCCTCTTGCAAACGTATCTTGCCCGCTTCCAAGTCGTGCGTGTTCGCAAGGTCCCGCGTTCCGACCGCGAGGGTAGTCAGTCGTTCGCGAACATCTCGGTGGGGTGAGCGGATTGCAACGCGCCAAGCGTCACGGGCTGGTTCCCCCAACCTCCGGAGTGCTTCGCACATCGCGGGGTTCGGTTTGGGAGCCCCTTCTTGGGTCAAGGCATTAAAAAAGGCTTCGATCCCGGGGTAGCCGGTGGACTGGATGGTTTTGAAAGCAGGCTTCCAGGCGGAGGAGTCGGAACCTTGCAGGGCGAGAACGCTCCCGGTGATCAATGCGGGGTTAAGGCGATATTTGTTCGAAAGTTCAACGACTCGGCGGGCGATCTCTTTTTGGGGGGGAGGGAGATCGACGAGGGGGGAATCGAGATTTTGGAACGTCTCCACTCCGACTTGGTCCACCATCTGGTAGGCCGTTCGATCGGTAAGCCCCGATTTCTCGATGGCGTTGAGCCAGCGGGTCACTTCGTCCCACCGTTTGATCCGGGCCATCAGTTGGACTGCTCGAGCCAGTTCTGCAGGTGTTTTGGGGGGATTGGCTTGGAGGGAGCGAACGACCGCGTGACGCTCGAAAACATCCACAGCAGCGGAGTTATCGCCACTGGCCGTTGTTGGAGGAGGTGGCGTGAAGAGGGTTTCCTCCTCTACCACTGGAGTTTCAGGAAAGGCGTCCTCCGCGAACGGATCTTGGCTGAAGGCTGCGCAGGAGGTTCCTATCAAGAAGAGGGGAACGTACTTCGATCTCTTAACAACCCAATCCAATTTCATGTTCGTTCCAGGAAATGACGGTATTTAGGAATCTCGGTCCTCTGCGAGTTTCATCGACGGGAGTGGTGAATCAACCCTCCCAGTTTACCTCCCACCCCGGCGACAACCGCATCGGAGTTGGATTTTTTCTATCTTTCTTAAGCAGGCTTGAGGAGTGAGGCTTGAGACTTGAGGGAGAAGAGGAACCACGAATCGCACGAATCTTACGAATGAAGAGAATTGAACCGCAGAGATCGCTGAGGAGCGCAGAGTTTGTGAAGGAGCGAAAATCACACCTGTGGCGTAAGCGAGGCATAGCGCTGGCAACTAGGCATCCAACTCAAGGTGCCTGACGCATCGGTGGTAAAGGACCTGCGCAAGGGTGGCACGCTCAGAGCGAAGCGATGGGCGTGATGTTTTGAGGCTATTCCCAATGTTCCGAGAAGTCCTCCACGCCCATCGCTTCGCTCTGAGCGTGCCACCCGGCGCTCGAGATATTCCGACAAGGGCCACGTTCACTCGCGCGCTATCCCTCGCTTACGCCACGGGTTGTGATTGTGAGGACGCTTCGCGTCCGCCCACTTACCGGCGATGCGTCGGGCCACTTCCAGCCCTTCTTTTTCAAAAAGGGGGGGAAGGGAGCTGTGAGGCCGAAATCCAGTAGCTTCGCTCTTGGGGGCTTGTGGCAGGGAACTAACGGGATGTGGGATGCGTCTAATCTGATCGCCCACCTTTTCCATTTTGCGCAATCGTGCAGCTCCGCGAAAACTAGGCAGATTCCTGGGGCCAAATCGGCGGATTATCTCGCTCAACCCTCAAATTCGCACCGGTAAGGAACCGAGAATGAGGACTACGGAGAGTGGAAGAGCGCGTGCGAGAAATCGCGCAAATATGCTAGGGGGATCCCCGAACTGCCCGGGGGAGTCTCCTCAACATCAAACCTTATATTCAAGCCCCTCTCATTTTGCCGGCGGGGAAGGAAGAGAACGACGTATGTCTTCAACTGGAAAGTTGCCCATGCACTCGAAATCCCAAAAACATCGGAGAGACTGGTTGCGAGGCTTGGTCCGCAAGATGATCACCGACGGGGGAAATCGCAAGGTGCGTCCAATACGGTTCGAACCTCTCGAAGGTAGGCAACTGATGGCGGCAGACTTCTTTTCCAGCGCCGCGTGGTACGCGAACTATGGTCCGGCGCAGGATGACCATAGCTGGATGTACTACTCCTCCTACCAAGCGGGAGATAGTTCGTCCCTCGTCGCGGAAGGAGAAGAAGAAGGAGAAGGAGAAGACGCGGCCAATCTCGTCGAGTTCGCGAAAGCCTTGGCCCAGGCAGGGGTTCGGTTCTATGGAGCCGATTGGTGCCCTCTCTGCACCGAGCAAAAGGAACTCTTTAAGGATGGAAAGAATTATCTCCCCTTCATCGAGATGACCAATCCAGACCGAACCCGAAACGCGACAGCGATCGCCGAAGGGGTCGAGGTCTACCCGACTTGGGAATTCGCCGACGGCACGCGGGTCACTGGAGTTCAGTCTCTCGCCGATTTGGCTACCCTCGCTGGAGTCGCCATTCCTACAGGGAGCAATCCGTCGGTCGTCGATATTCCGAACCAAACCGTTTTGAACGGCTCTCCTCTCCATGTGCCGGTCGATGCTTACGATCCGAACGGCGGACCGTTGACGATCACGGTTACCAGCAGCAATCCGTCGGTGATCTCGGCGGACATGATCACCGAAACCAAATCCTTACGGCTGGTCGTGAACGGGTACGGCGAGATGGTCTTCAGGCTCTTTGAGAACGAAGCGCCCCGCCCCGTTCAAAGAATCGAACAACTCGTCAATAGTGGGTTCTACGATCAAAGCGCATCGAACAAGATCATCTTCCACCGGGTCATCGATACTTTCATGATCCAGACGGGGGATCCGACGGGAACGGGATCGGGAGGTTCCACTCTCGGGAAATTTGACGATCAGTTCAATTTCAATCTACAGCACAACCGTTCGGGAATTCTCTCTTACGCCAAGTCGGGGGACGACACCAACGACTCGCAGTTCTTCATCACCGAGGGGGCGACACGTCACCTGGACTTCAACCATTCGATCTTCGGTCAATTGATCGAGGGGGACGCAGTGCGCGAGGGGATTTCCCGCACCACCACCAACAGTAGCGATCGGCCTCTCAATGAGATCTCGATTCGAGAGGCAGAGATATTCAACGATCTTCAAAACGGATTGATCCGTTTGAAGGCTCTTGCGACGAGTGGAACCTCGACGATCACCGTCACGGTAACCAACGCCAACGGGAACGTCGTCACCAAACAGTTCACAGCAACCGCTGGAGCGGACACGGCGAACGGGGGGCCCTTCTTGAACGACATCACGGTTCCCTCGCAAATCCCAGCTGGGCAACCGACCTCCCTCCAACTGGTCGGTAACGATGTCGAAGGGGACGGGATTTACTACGACGCGGTCAAGCAAGGGTCCGTCGACTATACCTTTACCGTCGATCATGATACCGGCTTGGTTACGATAACTCCTCCTGCCAACTATACGGGTGAACTGCAAATACTCGTCGCGGTCCGGGCCAAGTCGGGTACGCCGACCACGAGCGATACTTGGGACTCGCAGCTCGTGACCTACAACGTGGTCAATGCCGGGGCTATCGCGCCGACGAGTGTTGCACTGGACCCAACCTCCGATACCGGCCCGAGCAATTCGGATGGTTACACGAGCGCTTCGTCGATGACCTTCATCGTCAGTGGAACCGTCGCAGGGGCCACGGTTGAGCTGAGAGTTGGTTCGACTGTCGTCGGGTCTGCAGTCGCAACGGGGTCAACAACCTCCATTACGACGACGCAAATTTCCCAGATGGGGCAAGGGACTCGCAACGTGACCGCGACCCAAACCTTGAACGGAGAAACCAGTGGAGCTTCACCCGCGTTCGCGGTGACCTACGATACGGATGCTCCGGAAGCGATCAACGTGAATCAACTTCCTGGATTCGCAAAGCTCAACACCCTTCTGACCTTTGACCTCTCCCATTCCGAAGAGAGTCAGGGGCTGCGGTACAGCTTCGAGACCGCTCCGACCGGGATGAATGTCGATCCGACGACCGGGGTCATTACATGGACTCCAACCGCCGCTCAAGAAGGAGTTCATACCGTGAAATTGGTACTGACCGATCGAGCGGGAAATGCGAAAACCCAGTCATTCGAAATCCATGTCGCCAATGAAGCGTTGGTTTCGGTCCGACTCGTTCCTTATGATGCGAACGGAAACGAACTCACGACGATTCTTCAAGGTCAAGAGTTTTATCTGCGAGTGATCGTTACCGATTTGCGAACCGCAGGTAACGGGAACCGTGACGGTGTCTTCTCGGCCTACATGGACATTCAGTACGATCCCAATATCTTCGAATTGGTGGGCGAATCTCCGATCGAGTACGGACCGACCTTCGGGAATGGTCAGTTTACGCCGAATCTCTCGACTCCAGGTTTGATCGATGAACTAGGCGCCTTCTCCAGCTTTACGGCTGGACCAGGGCGAGCACCTCAGGTTGTCGCTGCGATCGCGATGCGAGCGAAAGCCTCTGGGCAGGGTAATTTCTCTGCGAACCCTGCGGAGACTCCAAGGCATGGGATGGCGATCTTCAACGTCTATGGATTGATCCCGGATGATTTGGTTCAGTTCATACCGAACAACATCGCCATCGGACAAGACTTCGTGGTGAACAACGACACCTTTAACTTCAACGAAGATACGCACAACAATGTTCTCGATGTGTTGACCAACGACACGATCGTCAGCGGCTCCGGAGTCGTCTTGACCATCCAATCGGTTGGGACAACTTCTAAAGGAGGGGTCGTTTCGATTGCTCAGGATGGAAAGACGCTGATCTACACCCCGGCAGCGAATTTCTTCGGGCAAGAAACATTTACCTATACCGCAAAAGATCAGTCGGGGGATGTTGGGACTGCGACTGTTACCGTTCAAGTCAATCCGGTCAATGACAACCCGGTTGCCATGCCCGATACCTTTACTCACGTAACACCCAATAGTCAGAATACTTTCTTAGATGTTTTGGCCAACGACACCATGGGACCTGACACCGGGGAAACGCTTGTTGTTACCAGTGTCGGAACCCCATCGCAAGGGGGAACCGTAACAGTTGCTTCAGCAGGTACGGGGGTCGTTTATACACCGAAAGCGGGTTTCTCTGGCACGGAGACCTTCACCTACACAATCAGTGACGGACTCGGTGGGACTTCCTCTTCGACGGTCACCGTAGTGGTTGGCACCGGGGCGACTCCTCCAACGATCGTGAACGATTCCTATTCGATTAGCGAGGATGCTCCCGCATCTGAGTATGACGTTCTAGCGAACGATACACCGGCCGCTAGTGGCGACACGTTGACGATCATTAGCGTCACCGCGCCGAACGGCACTGCGAGCATCACGAGCAACGGTACGCGCATCACTTACGCTCCGAAAGCAAACTACAACGGGACGGAGTTGGTTGTCTATACGGCTCGAAGCTCCAACGGTGGGGTTGCAACCGGTACCATCACCTACAACATCACAGCGGTTAACGATCCACCTAATGCCGTGGATGACGCTCTTGATGTTTTATCTCAGCCAAACCAAAAAGTGGACGTCCTCGCGAACGACACCAATGTGGACTCGGGCGAGACATTGACGATCACGTCGGTAACGCAACCAGCGAGTGGTCAAGGTACCGTCCAAATCGCAGCGGACGGCAAGTCCCTGATCTATAGCGCACCGAACACGTCCTTCACAGGAACGGTGACCTTTACCTATACCGTTAGCGACGGAACTCTCACCGACACCGCTAACGTAACCCTTCGCGTTCTCGACTTCACACCTCGCAACGTAGGGGTGGTGCTCGATTCGCGTCTCCAAGGTCTGCCGATCACTGCGACTTACATGTCCTCCGTTTCAAACTCCTCTACCCCCACCACCGTTCCTGTGGTTCGAACGGCCAATGGAGCCATGGTTACAGGGGTTGGGCCTGGCGAAGTTCGATTTACCATTTCCAATGTTCCCTTCCTGAACGGAAGTGCACAAACCGTTACCGTCCGAACTGAAGCGAGCGATGGAGACTCCTTAACAACTCCGTTCCCGGTGGGGACCGTCGCGGCACAGTACGTCAATCTTCGGTCTTTCATGGGACAAAGCCTTGGTGCTGGTCTCACCACTGCCGTTTCCCCTAACGAACCTGCCCATTGGTACGAGACGAAAGGGAACTGGAATGGCTACAGCAATGTCTCAGTTGTCATGAACAGCGCCGGGACTGGAGTCACAGTCAAAGCGACAAACCCTTCGAACCAACCGGTCGAGAAGGCGCTCCAGCTAACAGATAGCAAAGTGCAACTCCAAGCTCAGGAAGGTGCTGCGAAGATGATTCGTCTCCGAGGAACTCCAGCTCAGATCTTTGGCAGTACTCCTGCGGCGCAAAGCGATGGGCTTACTGGTGAGGGAGAAGGTTCCGACATGAGCCCGCAATCGGTCGATTCGGCCATTCAAGACCTGACTTCTCCAGTACCGATCGAAGACTTGGACGCGATCGCGCAGAGTTCGGTCTCCAACGGCTACCGCCGAGGATTCAGAACACGGTAAGGCCCCCCCAATGTAGAACGGAATTCATTCCGTTAACCGCCGCCTCCAGTCAAAGCCCCTAGCTGCATGGTGAGCTGGTTTCCATCTCAGGGCTCTTTCAAGTGCCCCCTTTGGGGGAGAAGGGCTGGGGATGAGGGGGCAGCGGTTTAGTAAACAATGGCTTAGTTAGATCTCATTTCTACCCCTCACCCCCGGCCCCTCTCCCCGAAGCGGGGCGAGGGGAGCAGAGATATAAAGCGCAGCGCTACCGCCGGTCCAATGGCCAGATTTGTAACCGATCCCGGAGGGATCGCAGAAGCGTCATCCGTTCCAGGGAGCCGCCAACTTGGCCCTTGTTTCTAGCACTTCAACACCTCACCCCCAGCCCCTCTCCCCTAAAAGGGGCGAGGGGAGCGGAGATCTAACGGGGAGAGAGGCCCGCACCTGTCTCTTTCTAACCCTGTTGTTCCTAATCCCCCTGCAGCTCCTCGCTGTCTGTAGCGACGAATGGCTTTTCAAACCTCCGAAGCCAATCGGAGATGGAATTGATTACGAAGCGATCGGGTATTGCGTCGCGCAAGGGGACGGGTGGTCTACGCACTATTCCGACCCGAAATGGCAGTCCCCTTACCTGGAAGAAGACCTTCATTCCTATGGAGGTATCTTGGCTCGCAAAGGCCCCCTCGTTCCGGACACCAATCGCCCACCTCTCCTACCCGGCTGGATAGGGCTTCTCTACACCTTCATTCCGCGAGGACCTTGGGCGTTCGCCGCCATACGAATCTCTCTCGCTCTCGCTTTGGCGTTTGGGAGCGCTCTATTCGCCCTTTGGGGGATGCTCCTGCTGAAAAGCTCCTCCAATCTTCGGTTGCAACAGATGGCACCGTGGGTTCCGTACGGAATCATTGCGATTCTATTTACCGAACGAAACCTGCGAAACTACTTCACCGATTTCTTGACCGAGCCGTTTGCGTATCTCGGCACGCCAGTTTTTATGCTTCTCCTCTGGTGGGGGACCAAGGAAGCCAATCGACTTGCGATCGTCGGTGCTGCTGCTGCGTTCGCATTCCTCATTCTCTGCCGAAGCGCTTTCGTCCTGTGGATTCCTGGCTTGGTCATCTTCCTTCCCTTCGTGGCCCGGGCGTCTCGCTCGAAGCAGCAATGCCTACTCGGACGAGAGGTCCGAACCACATTGCTATTCTTCTTCACGTTGCTTCTTTTGGTCTCTCCTTGGTGGTTTCGAAACTCGCTGGTTTTGAACGAATGGATGCCCCTGGGGACGAAGGGAGCAACGACGTTGCTGGGAGGATATTGCGATGAGGCGTTGACCGGGAACGGAGAGTGGGTACTGGGACCGGAGAGAAGTTTGCGTTTGGCCAACCCCGAACCGAGTGAGACGGTCCCTGCAAAGGATTGGATCGATCACGAGAAAAAGATCGCATCTTTAGCGAAAGAAGAAGTTCTTCACTGGATTCGCAATCATTGGGTTCAGCTACCGGAGTTAGGAGTGAAGCGAGTTGTGACGGAGTGGAACCCATACAATGGTAAATCGCTGGTTTTTAAAATACTCGCCATACTCGGGTGCATCGCTCTGTTCCTCTTGGATCGAATCGCACTCTGTTGGATCGCGTTGCCACTCCTTCTCAACACTCTTTTGGCAGCGGGAACGTATAGCCTCGGCGGACGCTATTTGGTTCCGAGTTATGGGTGTTTTTATTTGTTGGTGTTTGTCGGTGTAATGGCAGTTGGCGATGGCTTGCTCCGACTTCCGTCGCGTAGCGACGCACAGTAATGTAGAACGGAATTCATTCCGTTAACCAACGCCGCCATTCAACGCCGCCATCA
>CAYMXM010000098.1:0-12030 GCA_964394065.1 uncultured Pirellula sp.
GCTGTCCCTCGCTTACGCCACGGGTTGTGATTTTCGGGCCTCGCTTACGCATCGGACAAGAAACGTCCAATTTCCTGCGGGAAAGTGCTTATCATAGTTGAATGAAGGGGATAGTTTGAGTAGAGAGAATTGGACCGAGCCGCGATGGAATGAAGCCTCGCCGTTTTATGCGTTTGCCAAAGGGGTGGTCGAACGCCTTCGCTCGAAAGGGTACATCGCTTATTTTGCGGGTGGATGCGTTCGGGATGCGTTCCTGGGAAACCCTCCTAGCGATTACGATGTTGCTACCGATGCAAGGATCGAGCAAGTCATCGATCTATTCGGTCCCAAACAAACACTCGGGATCGGTACTGCTTTCGGGGTCGCTTGCGTCCATCAACGGATCGATGGGATACGCCATCAGGTCGAGGTGGCCACCTTCCGCTCCGATGGATCATATTCCGATGGACGAAGGCCTGACTGGGTCACTTTTTCCTCTCCGCAAGAAGATGCGCAACGCCGCGACTTTACCATCAACGGAATGTTCTACGACCCGATTGAACGGCAGCTGAAGGACTACGTCGGTGGCGAAGAAGATCTCCGGCTGGGGCGGATTCGGGCGATTGGGGTTCCTGATGATCGGATCGATGAAGATAAACTTCGGATGTTGCGCGCCGTGAGATTCATCGCCAAGTTCGGCTTCGAGATAGAGGAGGAGACGGCCAACGCGATTCGGAGGCATGCGGCGGAGGTAGCGACGGTCAGTGGCGAACGGATTGCAGCCGAGATGCGAAAACTCTTCGAGACACCGCGTCCCGTCTCGGGACTCTTGACGATGTATGCTTTTCAGTTGCTGCATGTCTTATGGCCAGAGCTTGCAAATCACTGGGATGCCGACTCGGAGGTTCGGGAGCGAGGGATTCGATATATGACGTCTTTGCCTGTAGGAAGTCACTTCTCCAGTTACGTCGCAGCTCCTTTGTTTCCATGTGTGGCCGGATCGGAAGAAGGGATCAAGAATGCACTCTGTTCGTTGCAGGAAGGGTGGAAGCTCTCGAATGAGGAGACGCAATTTGCGGAGGTTGCTTTGAAGGACGCGAAGATCCTTTGCCAAGCGGATCGCGAAGCATGGTCGGTGCTCCAGCCGATTCTGCTCAAGAAAGGAATCGAATCGGCTTTGGAGGTTGCTGCGGCGATTGTGGAAGGTGACGGTATCGGCCGAGCTGGATTGGAAAGATGCGAAGAAGCGCTTCGGTTGCCTCGCGCGGAGTTGGATCCAACCCCATTGATCACTGGAGAGGATTTGAAGCGACTAGGACTTTCCCCCGGCCCTCAGTTCGCAGATCTCCTCCATCAAGTCCGCTCGCGTCAGCTGGATGGACTATTGAGAACTCAAGCCGAAGCGATTGCATGGGTTTTGAAGTTGCGTTGTTCTTGAACACAGAGGCGCGGAGGTTCGCAGAGTTCTCGAGAGAATATCGATGGTTTGCATCTTCTTGAGCCCGGAGCATCACAATTTGTCAAGCATCAAAAATACTTGCCAACTTGGGGACAAGGTAGATACTAGGGGCCTTGAAGGGGAATTCGCCATTGAGATTCCGACCGCTTCACACACCCTACGTCATTCCCGGCGAGACGCCCATGTCACGATCTTTAGGCCGTAGGTATCTTTCCTATCCGCGTATTCCGTGTGATCCGTGGTTAAAAAGGAACGAGCCCGCCGTAGTTTGTGTTTCCTATCTACTTGAAGTATATTAGCCACCACTATCCTCTGATACCGCTCGCCACCCCTCCTCTACTGCAGCGCAACGCATGTTTACCAAGCACCCTTCTCTTGGAATCTGGGCGATTATCCTCTTGAGCACGACCATCCTTCCCGTCACTGTTGTTCCATTCGGTGAAGCCGCCGAGCCGATGCCGCTCGAAGGGCTTTTCAAACTCGATCGGGTCGCCGACCCGCAGCTGAGCCCAGATGGGACGAAGGTTATCTACCAAGTCACCCGCATCCTCGACCCTTCCAAAAACAAAACGACGACGCAACTCTGGCTCGCGAATGCCGACGGATCGGGTACGAGACAGCTGACCCATTCCGGGAAGTCCGATTCGCATCCTCGTTGGTCCCCAGACGGAACGAAGATTCTCTTCCAATCCAACCGCGATGGATCGCTACAGCTTTACATCCTCGATCTCGCACAGGGAGGTGAGCCCGCGAAACTGACCGATATCTCGACCGGGGCAAGTAGCGGGAATTGGTCCCCCGACGGGAAACGAATCGCCTTCTCGTCCACCGTGCGCCCCGAGTGGAGCAAGCTTCCCTTTGCCGAAGCCAATCAAAAGAATCGCGAGTTCCAAGAGAACATCGACGGGCAGGTCGTCAAGGCAAAGACATTTACACGTCTCTTCTACCGACATTGGGACTCCTATGTGGAGGACAAGCGAAACCATCTGTTCGTGATCAACGTCGACGGAACCGAGTGCCGCAATGTAACTCCCGGGGACCGAGACGCGACTCCGACAAGCAGCACGTTCAGCGCAGGGGATGAGTTTACCTTCTCCCCCGATGGGAGCCACCTCTTGTTCACGGCGACTCCCGCTCAAGGAGAGGCCTGGAGCACCAATCACGACATTTGCCGCGTCTCTATCAACAACGGGGAAGATGTTTGGCAACAGATCACTTCCGGCCCTGCTGCTGAAGGAACCCTTCAGTTCAGCCCAGACGGAAAGTGGGCCGCGTATCGAGCTCAGTCGAAACCTGGCTATGAAGCAGATCGATGGCAATTGATCGTCTGCGAATGCAAACCGGATGGAACCTTCGTCGGAACCCCTTCCTCCTGGACCGAGAAACTCGACGCTTCCGTCAACGATTTCGGTTGGATCAACAACGACGAAATCCTCTTCTTCACCGATATCAATGCCTCGAGCGCTATCTTCCGAGTCGCACGTGGCAAGGCGCCTGAGCAAGTCGCTGCACCGATGGAAGGTGGACGGATGGGACAGGTACAGGGTTTCTCGCTCGTCGGGAATCGAGTTGTCCTCGCGAGAGCTACCTACAACGAACCTTCGGAGCTCTACGCGGGTGAATTGACTACGAGTCCTTGGAAGCAGATTACGCAACAGAACACCGAGCTGTTGTCGCAATGGGAACGACCACTTCCGGAAAGTGTGACCGTACCCGTGGAGGGGGATGTGAAGATGCAGATGTGGATTCTCAAACCACCTGCGTTCGACCCCAATAAGAAATGGCCTGTGGTCTACATGATCCACGGGGGCCCGCAAGGTGCTTGGGAAGATGGCTGGAGCTTCCGATGGAACCCGCAAACGTGGGCCGCTAGAGGGTATGTTGTCGTTCTTCCCAACCCTCGTGGTTCGACGAGCTTTGGGCAAAAGTTTTGCGATGAGATCAGTGGCGATTGGGGAGGGAAGTGCTATCGCGACCTCGTCGCTGGGCTGGAGCATGTGAAGACGCTACCTTACGTCGACACGAACAGACTCGCGTCGGCCGGAGCAAGCTTCGGTGGGTACATGCAGAACTGGTTCGCGGTGAACGAGATTGCAAAAGAGTTCAAGTGCTTCATCAATCACTGCAGCGTCTATAACTTCGATAGCATGTGGGGGACGACCGACGAACTTTGGTTCGACGAGTATGAGCAAGGGGGACTCCCTTGGGATCGTCCCGAGAAGTATCAGCAGTTCAATCCGCAGCGATTTGCCGGGAATTTGAAGAAGTATAAAACGCCGATGCTCATCATCCACAACGACCTCGACTTCCGATGTCCAATCGGGCAGGGGCATGAATTGTTTCAAGCATTGCAACGGCTCGGAGTCGAGAGCCGATTCGTCAATTTCCCCGACGAAGGACACTGGGTGAGCAAGCCTGCGAACAGCATCCATTGGCACGAAGAAGTTTTTGCTTGGCTTGAGAAGTATTGCCCAGCAGGTGCTAAATAGGAGGATGGTGTACATGGTTTCCAACGAGGTTTTTGCTATTAGCAATACACCCCTTTACCCCCAGTCTGGCCTGACGGATCGGCGCGAACTTAACGTGATTGGAGAGTTTGGCCGACGCGTAAGCGAGGCCAAACAATCACAACCCGACGCGTTAGCGAGGGACAGCACTGGCAACCACACATCCATCGCAAATCTCGTAGCACGCCCTTCACGCCTCTGGTACGGAATTGTCCAACGCCTGAGGCATTCCTAACAAGGGCTACGTTTACTGGCGACGCAATCCCTCGCTAACGCGTCGGGTTGTGATGGGGGGACGCTTCGCGTCCCCCCCCCCCATTGCCTCAAACCATAAAACTCACGATTGGAATCTAGATAAACGATGAGCGAGTCAAAATCTCGAGGCTTGGCCTTGCACTGGCGTATTCTGATTGGACTCGCAATCGGGGCGGTCGCTGGGTTGATATGCAATCAGTATTTTGCCGGCTCCCCAGGGTTGAAATGGTTTAGTGAGAACATTGCGAACACTGTTGGCCAAGTCTTCTTGCGCCTCATTTTTATGGTGGTGATTCCTCTGGTCTTCTGCGCCCTGACCCTTGGCGTGGCTGAGATCGGAGATATTCGCAAGCTAGGGCGATTGGGAATGGTGACGTTCCTCATGACTCTTCTCTTTTCAGGGGCTTCGGTATTCATCGGGATCGGGCTGGCCAATACATTGAAGCCAGGGGAGAACCTTAGCGAGGCGAGTAAAGAACTTCTCCAGGCGAAGTTCATCAAAGATGCGGATTCGAAAATCCACGCAGCGAAGCAAGCGAAGGGAGTTGTCGACACGCTACTCGACATCATTCCTAGAAACCCATTGCAGGAGGCGGTGGGTGCATTGGATGGTTCGTCTCCAGGGAGTGGTCTTCTGGGGGTCATGTTCTTCTCCCTTTGCATGGGAATCGCGTTAACATCGATCGGTGACAAAGCCAAACCGGTCCTAGCATTCTTGGAGGGGCTCTACGAAGCGGTGATGAAGATCATCGGGGTGGCAATGCAACTCGCTCCTTATGGTGTTGCAGGACTTGTCTTTTATACGACCACTTTGCTCGGGTTTGAGATCATCAAACTTCTTGCATGGTATGTGACCGCCGTGATGTTAGGGCTGGCGTTTCATATGTTCGTCGTTTACTCCCTAGCGATCTGGGTGATTGCGAAGAAGAATCCGATCACCTTCTTTCAAGACATCCTCGAAGTTCTCCTGACCGCGTTTGGAACCTCTTCATCGAACGCCACGCTACCCACCTCCATTCGGGTGGTCGACGAGAATTTGAGGCTCGATAAGAAGATCTCCCACTTCGTCCTGACGATCGGGGCGACGGCCAACCAGAACGGGACCGCGTTGTATGAGGGGATCACCGTTTTGTTCTTGGCTCAGGTCTTTGGTCAAGATCTGACCTTTGGCCAGCAGATGGTGGTCGTGATGATGTCGATGCTCGCGGGGATTGGAACCGCAGGGGTACCGGGTGGTTCCCTCCCGTTGGTCGTGTTGGTCCTCCAGTCGATCGGAGTTCCCGCAGAAGGGATCGCGATCATCATGGGTGTCGATCGCATCCTCGACATGTCTCGAACGACCGTCAACGTCTGCGGCGACGTCGCCATCGCCGCTTGCGTCGATGCGATCGAAGGAAAACGCTCAGCAGAGTCACCCACCCTGGAAGTGAGCGAGTGAAATTTAAATAGGCGTTGAGCGTTGGGGCTTTAGACTTTGGCTTTAGACCTTAGGAAGAGCATAGCCCACAAGATATCTGCTCCCCTCGCTTCGGGGAGAAGGGCTGACGCATCGGTGTTAAGGGGGAGGACGCGAAGCGTCCCCCCATCACAACCCGACGCGTTAGCGAGGGACAGCGCTGCGAGTGCACGTAGCCCTTGTCGAGAACATCTAAGGCGCCGAGTGGCACGTCCCTGAGGCTCGAAGGGCGTGCTGCGAAACCTTGGATGGATATCTGGTTGCCAGCGCTATCCCTCGCTTACGCCACGGGTTGTGATTTTCGGGCCTCGCTTACGCGTCGGCCACTTCACACACCCTACGACTACGACAACTTTAAAAGGAACGCAGAGGCACGGAGACGCAGAGGCGCAGAGAAGAGGACGCAGAGAAGATAGCGTTTCGACTCTGCGCCTCCGCGTCTCTACGTTGAAAATATATTTTACTACCCCATCGAAAACCCAAGGGGCAGCGAATCGCCGACGATCGACTCTAGGTCCTCTTCGCTCGCTGTCAGCTCTCGGATCGGCTGCATATGTTTTTCCGCTAGATTCCAATCCGCGACGCTTGCCAAAAGACTGGTTCGAAATGAGTGCGAAAGATCGCGGCGACGGTCGCCGGTCAAGCGAGCGCATTGCATCAGACAAAGGGAGAGATGACTCCTGTTCGACTCCTGCGATACGATCGGAAGGGTGAGAAGCTTCTTCAGCAAAGCCTCCACACGATCCGCGCGCGTTAAACTCTCGTAGCCAGCATAGATCGGCACGCGCGCTCCCAATCTTCCGATTCCCCATAGCATTGCTGGAACGAGTGGCTCCATTCGTTTCTTCCCCATCGATTCCACCAACGTTCGAAGGATCGACTCTTTATCTTTTGGAGGGAGACGTTCCAACGATCCGACCAACCTTAGAAGCTCGATCGTAAGATTGTTCCCAAGCCCACTGCTAGAGCCTCCCGAAAGTGTCGGCCGGAGCTTCGACCAAACATCCTGATAAAGAGCTTTCTGCTGCCCTGCTGTAAATCCACCTGATATTCGTCTCCAGAGAACGATCACTTCCGATTGACTCGCAGGGGATCGGTGCATCAGTTTGTTATGAACGGCGCGCCAAGTCGATTGGACCCGCCAATCGTCCGCTGCGACCCCGAAACCTGGTCGAAGAGTCCATCCAAGAAGATTGAGCCATCTCGCTTCGTGGGCTGCCGAACGAGCTCGATACGCTCCGTTCTCCATAAGCCCTTTCCATAACTCGCGAAGGAGAGGAGGTTCCCATTCCCTTCTTCCTTTCCCGATCGATTCGGTGAGTATGTCCCAGGCATCCTTAGGGGGGATGTTGGAGTCTGGGCCAAAGGCGTTGGCGATCCCGATCGCACCTCGTTGGAGCAGTTCGGGTTCGATGGATCGTTGAAAACTATTCTGCAATCCGGTTCCTGATCCCCGCGCATCGCATTCCAATTGCCATGCAAACGCTCCGTTACTCGCGTCCCCCAAGCCTTCGGCATCGGTAGCGGCTAGCTGTAATTGCAATGTTCCTATCTCGCTCAACTCGGCCATCAAAACGACAGGTAGGGAACGCTGCTGATTCTTCTTCGGAAGTTCTAGCACGGTATGAATCGGAGCTGCGCTATGCATCTTGTTCCAGTCGATGTCGACGATATCCCCTGGTTTGTCGAGCAGGCGGGTTGTACTGACAAACATAGGAAATTGAACCGGTGCCCCAGCGAGGACATGGAGCGGGTGTTGGTCGAGGACAAAACGGTCTCCAGGCTGGGCGTTGGCGGGCATGATGCACATCGCGTGAGGGGGAGCTTGCTCAACCTGGATGTAGTAAGCTCGAGCGAGTTGGGCATCGATTCGCACTCCCTCCCCACGACGAACTTTTCCGTAGTAAGCAGCCCCTTGGGCAACGGCGAGATCGAGCCGGTTCCCTTCCAGCACACCTGGCCTCCAGTCCGGATTCTCCTCTCGGAACCAATCGGTGATTTGATCGAGAATCGCTCCTTGGATTTGCGGGGATTCGAGAACTCCACCGTTGAAGAGAATCCAGTCGGGCCTCGCTGCAAGCCGGTCGGACAGGGGTCCTTCCACTTCTCCTCGTCCTGCCCTCCGATGCTCCCAAAGGAAAGTCCCCAGGTGCTTCAAGATGTTCGGGTCGGATGCGTAAGGGAGCCCAAACTCTTGAAACCCCGACTCGTTGGCTTCTGGTGGTGTGTTCAGGGGGACTCGGCCAAAGAAACCACCGAGGAGGAGTTCATGGGCCCATTGCAAACCGACAGCAAATGACTTCGTCGATTCGATCAGCTTCGCCCCCGAGCCAGGAATGGAAAACCGGTACTCCTCGGGGGGATTTGCGCCTAGCATCGCTTCTTTGGCCCGTCTGCATTGGAGCTTCAGTGCATCCCATTGTTTAGGCTTCAAACGTTCGTTATCAGGGGCTTCGCTGACGAGCTTATCTTCAAGCCCTTTCGCTAGGGCGAGGTCGAGGTTATCTCCTCCGAGCATCAGGTGTTCCCCTACGGCAACGCGATGCAGTCCACATTCCGCTTGGAGTTGTGCCGAGACCTCTTCACTCAGATCGAGGTTGCTCGTTCGGGCTCCATCGTTGCGCGTCCGGTCGGTGACTCGGATGAGGGTAAAGTCGGTCGTTCCCCCTCCGATATCGCAGACCAGAATCGATTGCCCTGCTTGGATTTTTTTCGTCCAGTCCGATTCGTGCCGCGCTAACCATGCGTAGAAGGCTGCTTGCGGTTCTTCGATGAGAAAGAGCTTGCGGATGCCGGCCATCTCCGCAGCTTGGATCGTCAAGCGTCTGGCTAGTTCATCGAAAGAAGCGGGGAGTGTTACGATCGTTTCTTGCTCTCCCATCGGATGTTGGGGATGCGATCGATCCCAACATCGCCGAATATGTTCTAGATAACGCCGGCTCGCTTCGACGGGTGAAATTTTAGCGATATCGTCGTCCCCTCCCCAAGGGAGCAAATCGCTAGCTCGGTCGACGAATTCATTGCACAACCAGCTCTTTGCGGAGGAGATAGCGCGACCGGGAACCTCTTGGCTTCGATCCCGCGCGAAGATCCCGACGACGCCGGCATGACTACCGTCGCCGAATTTGAACAGCCCTTCGATCGCTCCCTTCTCCCCCTCGAGGAGTTCGTAATGGAAAGAGGGGAGGGTGTCGGATGCTTGACGAGTTGCCGCATCGACCATCTGCTCGATCGGGAAGACCTCCACGCGAGGGGCGGGTTGCTCGGTGTCGATGAACGCGACCGCACAATTGGTGGTCCCCAGGTCGATACCGATCAAGTAGCGACTGCGGCGCGAGGCAAAGGCATCGTCGAGTGCATCGAGAGATCGTTCGGTCTGACTCATCAGGAAAAGTTTCGATCACGAGGTTATCTTCTGGAACCGGTCAGGAAGCCCCCCAATGTAGAACGGAATTCATTCCGTTAAACGACACTTCCATTAAAAGCCCCTACCCGCGCAGTGAGCCTACCTCCATCTCTGGGTTGTTCAAGCCCCCCACAGGTGGTGAGAGGCTCTCAACGGGCTAATGGGGCTTTGAATGGAGACCGAGATTAACGGAATGAATTCCGTTCTACATTGGCCTACCTCCATCTCTGGGTTGTTCAAGTCTCCCCGCAGGTGGTGAGAGGCTCTTAACGGGCTAATGGGGCTTTGGATGGAGACCGGGATTAACGGAATGAATTCCGTTCTACACTGGCCTACCTCCATCTCAGGGTTGTTCAAGTCCCCCGCAGGTGGTGAGAGGCTCTTAACGGGCCGATGGGGCTTTGGATGGAGACCGGGGTTGACGGAATGAATTCCGTTCTACTTTATTCAATGCAATGCGCATGCAGCGCCCGGATGGTTCGTTGAAGAAGCCCGTGGTTGCCGCTGTCTTGTTTGGGGAGGCTGCCGTTGGTGACGGCTACGAAGCCGTACTTTTTCTCGGGGTTGAAGAACATCATGCTATAGAGACCGTACGCAGACCCCGTATGTCCCTTGAGAGTTTCTCCAGGTATGAGATCGGTTTTCGTCATCAAAGCCAATCCATACTTTCCTTTCTCCGAAACGATCGATTGCATCGTTGCAGCGCTTTCAGGGCTGATGATGCGAACACCGTTCAACTCTCCCATCGCCATGTGCATGTTCATAACCTTCGAGAGATCGATCGCCGAGATTTTAAGTCCACCGGTAGGGGAAAAGATCGGAGTGCTGTAACCGAACGTATAGTTGTCGAGCAACTCTTGACGCAAGGAATAGGCGCGTGGTTGCGGGGAAAAGGTTTCGTTGGCCGTATCGTATTCATAGAGGGTTACGAATCGGGAGCGATCGAGATCGTACAGGTTGAAACCTCCTTGGACTCCGAGGGGCTCGAGGATGTGTTTGGCGATGTACTTGTCGAAACGTTCGCCAGAAATGCGTTCGATAATTGCGCCGACCATGTTGAAGTTCAAATTGCAATACTGATATCCCGTGCCTGGTCGATAATCGTTGTAGCACTTGTCGGTCGTTTCCGATTTGGAAGGATCGATCGTAGAGAGCTCGAAGTATCCTTGGCTATCGTTGATGCTCGAAGTGTGCGAAAGCAGCATCTTCAGAGTGATCTTTTCTTCGGGGAATTTCGGGTTCTTTACCGGGAATCCGATGAGTTCGGAAACTTCGGCATCCAAGGAAACCTTTCCGGCTTCAACAAGCTGCATCACCGAAGTTGCCGAAAAGGATTTTGAGATGGAGGCGATACGAAAGAGGTCGTGGTCTTTCAACGGGGCGTTGGCCTCTCGGTCGCGGAACCCGATCGAGTTCGAATAGACCAGTTTGTTATCTTGGACGACAGCGACCGCCAGTCCGATAGCTTTGTGTTCTTCGACCAGCTTTTGCAGTTCGGTTTGAATGTCTCCCTTCGGCTTTTTCTCCTGAGCTAGTCCGATGGAAACTGAAATCATGGTGAAAGCAATGAACGCAAGAGATCGTAAACAGGTGTTCATCTCGTCAGGAACCTTCTAAAAAAATCGAGCAAGCGTGTAGGAAATCAAGTCAAGGGTAAATGATACCACCCCGTCCGTCCCTCCGATATCATCTGTCCGTCCTCCTTCCATTCTTACTCGTACTCAGCGCAGCGGTGGGCTGTCAAAAAGTTGGTGTTGACACGGGTTTTTAAATGCGTGGATTTATTCCGTTTTATCCGCAGGGGACGCGGAGGTTCGCAGAGGAGAACTCGAGGACGAGTTTTGCATCCCTCTGGTATCCCGAAGGGATTACAGCCATTAGCCGGCGGTAAGCGCAGCGCCACCGCCGGTGGATCGTGATGAGGCTCCAACGATCCCGGAGGGATCGCAGAAGCGTCCGAGTTACCAGCAACGAGCGAGAAACTTGGCCTTTGTTTCTCGCACTTCTACCCCTCACCCCCAGCCCCTCTCCCCTAAAAGGGGCGAGGGGAGCAGATATCTTAAAACGCAGCGCGTTCTAGGGCGCCAAAGTGGTGTCCGACGGGGACGAGCCCCGGTCGGGCAAGAATCCTCCTCCATGCACAAAAGTAATGCTCGCTATGTACTCCGCTTAGCCTTGACTAAAAGGGGGTAATGAAGAGCATATGAGCATGTCCTCAACATGCCAGATGCCAGCTTTCTGGTTGGCTGTGAGTTGTACTGATTAAAGAGTTCTAATTGGAGAAACAAAAATGGCAGTTCTCGTCACCAAACCCGCACCTGAGTTCAAAGCCCAAGCCGTCCTCAAAGATGGTACCTTTTCCGAGATCAGTCTCAGTCAGTTCAAGGGAAAGAAGTACGTTCTCCTCTTTTTCTACCCGCTCGACTTCACGTTCGTTTGCCCCACCGAGATCATCGCTTTTTCGGATCGAGTGAAGGATTTCAACGATTTGGATGTCGAAGTGATCGGGGTGTCGGTCGATAGCCACTACTCCCACTTGGCTTGGAGAAATACACCGCGGACCCAAGGTGGAATCGGGCAAATCGATTATCCCTTGGTCGCAGACCTCAACAAGCAAATTGCTCGAGACTACGATGTTTTGGTCAACGATTCCGTCGCGTTGCGAGGGCTCTTTTTGATCGACAAACAAGGGGTCGTTCGCCACCAAGTCGTCAACGATCTGCCTCTTGGCCGAAGCGTCGACGAAGCGTTGCGAATGGTCAAGGCTTTGCAGTTCTTCGAGAAGAACGGCGAAGTTTGCCCAGCGAACTGGCAAGAAGGAAAGCGTTCGATCAAGCCGACGGTCAACGACAGCAAAGAGTTCTTCGACGCCGAGTATGCCGCGAAGGCGTAGGGAAGCTTCGAGCGGTAAGGTGTAAGCGAGGCCCGAAAATCACAACCCGTGGCGTAAGCGAGGGACAGCGCTGGC
>CAYMXM010000099.1:0-12015 GCA_964394065.1 uncultured Pirellula sp.
GAGGGGAAAGGTTATGTCGAACCCAACCCGATGGTCGGCTGTGTCGCGGTGCGCGATGACGTACTGATCGCTTCTGGATTTCACCGACGCTTTGGTGGTCCGCACGCCGAAGTAGAGGCGCTCGCGAATTGCTCGGCAACCGACCTGAAGGGGGCAACCGTCTACGTCACCCTTGAGCCATGCAGCCACTATGGAAAAACTCCACCCTGCGCTAATTTCCTCATCGAACGTAAACCTGCGCGGGTCGTAGTCGCCATGGAGGATCCTTTTCCAGAGGTTTCTGGTCGGGGGATTCGAAAACTTCGAGAGGCGGGAATTCAAGTCGATGTAGGGCTCCTTCAGGAAGAAGCGATCGAACTGAATGCCCCCTACCTGAAACAGATGAAGACAAAGCGTCCTTGGGTGATCGCCAAATGGGGAATGTCGATCGATGGAGCGATCGCAACCCACACAGGGGACTCGAAGTGGATCACCAGCGAGTCTTCACGCGCGGTAGTTCACCGGATTCGCTCCGAGGTAGACGCAATCGTCACCGGCATCGGCACCGTCCTGGCAGACGATCCGATGCTCAACGCGCGAACTCCAAGCGGTTATCCGACGCCGCGCACCGCGATGCGTGTGGTGTTGGATCGGCAACTCCGGATTCCGCTCGATTCCCAGCTGGTTCGCTCAGCGAGCGAAATCCCCCTCATCCTGTTCACCTCCGCCGAAGGGTCGGTCGAACGGATCGATCGGTTGCGAGGGGATGGGGTTCGAGTGGAGTTGCTACCTGCAAAGGGGGAGATCGGAAGCTACGAGTTTGCGTTGGATTGGTTGGGAGCCAATCGGTGCACCAACGTTTTGCTCGAGTGCGGAGCAACCCTTCTAGGAGAAGCGTTCGACCTAGGGGAAGTCGATCAAATCGAATGTTTCATCGCCCCGAAAATCCTTGGTGGAAGCGCCCTACGCCCCGTTCTAGGGCAAGGGATATCGAAGCTCATCCATGCCTCCGCTTGGGAAACGCGAGGGGTGGAAACTCTAGACGGAGATGTTCACATTTCACTCTTTCGCTCGGCCTCCATTTAGATATCCGCTCAATGTAGAACGGAATTCATTCCGTTAAACAACGCTTCCAATCAAAGCCCCTACCAACGCGGTGAGCCAGTCCGTCCATTCATGGCACTTCAGGCCCCCGGCATCCCTCGCTCCCCCCGCCAAAAAAATCGAAAATTTGAGAACGTGGGGTACCAGTCGATATCCAGGGGCGCTTTTTCCAGTAAACTAACGAGTAGACGAGGGAATCCGTCGAGATTGAATACGCCTAGATTTAACGACAGAATTGCCGAGTCGCTGTCTCCGCGCGTAGTTTCGAGTTCATTCATCGCGTTGGAGGTCAAAGCACTGGACTACCTATTTCCTTTATCAATAGGTGTTTCCGTTGCAATCGATCGACCACGAACATTCGGGTTTCGGGCATGACGCAAATAACCGCTGAGCGAATTCAAGAGCTAATCGAAAAGAGCAAGCTCGTCGAAGCTGCGCCGCTCCAGGAAGCGTTTGACAAAATCAGAGCCAAACACGAGGGGACCTTACCTGACGATCCCGTGCTGGTCTGTAAAGAGCTCGAAGATTTTGGGCTCATCACACGTTGGCAAAGTGAAAAGCTACTCCAGGGAAAATACAAAGGCTTCTTCCTGGGAAAGCATAAGCTCCTCGGCCACCTCGGAAGTGGTGGGATGAGCAGCGTCTATTTGGCTGAACACCTCGGGATGAAGCACAAACGTGCGATCAAGGTTCTTCCCAAATCGAAGCTCGGGAACAATAGCTACCTGGAGCGTTTCCAAAGGGAGGCAAAAGCAATCGCCTCCCTCAACCACCCGAATATCGTTCGCGCCTACGACATCGACAACGAAAAGGACACGCACTACCTCGTCATGGAGTTTGTCGAGGGGGCGGATATGCAGACCCTCGTTCGCAAACACGGGCCCCTCCCCTTCGCAGTCGCGGCGAACTATATCATCCAAGCCGCTCGAGGGTTGCAACACGCACATGACGTGGGGTTGATCCACCGAGATGTTAAGCCCGCCAATTTACTCGTCGACAAGCGGGGGATGGTTAAAGTTCTCGACTTGGGACTAGCCCTTTTTGCCGACGAAGCAGCGGACGCCTCGTTGACGATGGAATACAACGACAAAGTCCTCGGGACCGCGGACTATCTGGCGCCGGAACAAGCGATCAACAGCCACCGAGTCGACTTTCGCGCCGATATGTATAGTCTCGGATGCACCCTTTACTTCCTCCTAACAGGACATCCTCCGTTCCCAGACGGAAGCATCGCAAGCAGAATCATCAAGCATCAGAATCAGATGCCCGAGGATATTCGGAAGAGCCGCCCCGACTGCCCGGGAGAACTGGATGGAATCTGTGTCAAGATGATGCAGAAGGATCCGAAGTTCCGCTATGCCTCCTGCGATCAAGTTGCCCAAGTCCTGGAACGATGGCTTGAGAAGTACAAGCGGGAAGCGAAGGATACAGCGGACGTCATGGCGAATTTCAACGTGACCGACGTCTTGAGCAACCGGCTCAAATCGGACAAGGATTTTGAAACCGTCTCCAATCGCAACGACGGGACGATGGATGGCAAAAGTTCGATCGTCAAACTCTCCGCTTCCGACAGCGGAGTCCTACAAGCGATCGCCAAAGGGGATGGCTCTTCGCTCGATAGCAATATCGACTTGATTCATGACACCAGTGCCCCCAACCCGAACAAATCCAAGAGTCAAGCGATCGCTCGCGCGGAGTCTGCGCTATCCGGCGGTTCCAAAGCGGGTGGAAGCAGCTCTCCTTTGATGAAACCGATTCAAACACCGCCAAAACCGGGAAGTCGCCCAGCCAAGCCCCCCCTAAAACCACCGACCAAAATGCCTACCGTTCCGAAGTCGGCGACGACACGGACTCTTTCAAGCTCGGCTCCAACGAAGACTTCTGGCTTGAAGAAGCCGTCGAAGGACTCCTCCAATCTGATCATATTGCTGGTCGTCGGCGCCGTCATCGCGATCCTTTTCTTAGGGATCATCGCACTCTTATTGATGCGGAATAATTAGTCCGAAAAGGAGTTTTTCGGAAGGAGATGTTTTCTTCCGATCGGGGCTTATTCTGGGCCCACAAAAAGTTGGTGTCGACATGGGTTTTTGTGCAGCCATTTTTATTCCGCAGCCGCCGTTATCGTCCGACCGGGGCTCGTCCCCGTCGGACACCGCTTTGGCGCCCTAGAACGCGCTGCGCATTAAGATTCTGCTCCCCTCGCCCCGCTTCGGGGAGAGGGGCCGGGGGTGAGGGGTAGGAGTGAGATCGAACTGTGCCATCGTTGACTAGGTCGCTACCCCCTCATCCCCAGCCCTTCTCCCCCAAAGGGGGCGAAGGGAGCAGGTTGGCTAAAGCACGATGCCTCAGCGCGTTGCCTTCTGGAGAGGAGATCGTATCGCATCTTCTTCCTCTCGCACTGCATCTGGAAGATGGACTCCAAATTCTAACGGAGGATCGGATTCCGATCCTTCCGGCTTTCGCTTGAAGAGCCATCGAATCGGGGCGTCGAGATCGTCGAGGTAGGAATAGATCACCGGGACGGCCAAGAGAGTAAGCAAGAGGGAGAGAGTTTGTCCCCCCGTCGCAAGAACCGCGATCGAACGTCTTTCTTCGGCTCCTGGTCCTGTCGCGATCAGAAGGGGGAGGAGCCCTGCCACAAACGCGACCGTTGTCATCAGAATCGGTCGAAGCCGATCCCGGTTCGCCATCAAGATCGCGGTATCTCGATCTATACCCTTCTTTCGAAGCATGTTCGTACAATCGATCTGCAGAATGGCCGCCTTCTTCACCACACCAAACAGAACCAAAACTCCCAACGCGGAATAAACGTTGAGAGACTCGTTCCCCCAGAAGAGGCTGAGCAAGCCAAAGGGGACCGCGATCGGGAGGGTGAAGAGAATCGTTAGAGGGTGCGCAAGATGTTCGAACTGCGCCGCGAGGACGATATACATAAAGACGAAGCTTAGAAGAAACGTCCAACGAAACTCGTCCAAGGTCCTAGCAAGCTCTCGCCCCCGTCCCATCACTTTGGTCTCGAACCCCGGCGGGATCCCGATCCCCTTGGCTTCGTTGTGAATTGCGGTAATACAGTCGGCCAATGCATGGCCTTGAACTAGGTTGGCGCGAATTGCTACCATCCGTTGACGATCGAGTCGGTCGATACGAGCTTGCGCGTCGGCGAATTTGAAGCGGACGAGATTCTCGATCCGAGTCAGTGGCGTCCGCCCCGAAGTCGTCGCAATTACATCCGCGTTCTCCGATCGATTTTGTTGAATCGCGCTCGGCGTGGTTCGAACGTAGAGTTGCGAAATTGAGTCGACGTTTTGCCGATCGACGCCGACCAATCGAAGCTCCACATCGTATGCATCGTCCACCGATGCATCCCGAAACCGTGAAACTCGATCATCCCCACCGACCGCGACGCGAAGCGTATCGGCGATCTCCTGAACTGAAACCCCCATCGCGGCAGCTCGCTCTCGATCGATATCGACGAGGAGTTCAGGCTTGTCTAGCCGGAGCGTCGAATCGACATCGACGACACCTTTTACATTCTCGATGACGGCCCTACGAAGTTTCTCGCTGAACTCCGCCAACGCTTTTGGGTCGGGACCGGTGATCGAGTAATCGATGTCGACGTTAGGTCCTTGCCGAAGAGAGGTTAGATTGCGGAGGGACATTCGAACGTCGGAAAACTTCGAAAGGGTTTTTCGAATCTCCGCCATCTTTTGTTGCTGCGTATAGTTCCCGACAAAGGCTTCGCGCGGGGATCCACGGAGAATTGCCTCCCAAAGTCGCCCTAAAGAAAAGCTTCGCAGATCAGCATCGATCAAGCGAACGTAGATGCTCGCCGTATTCGTTCCACCGATTCCACGCGATCCAACCGAGGTGAGTGTGAGCTCAACCCCTTCCACGTCGCGAATCGTCTTCTCGATTTCTTGAACGGCCGTGTTCATCGCGAGGATCGTGGTCCCCTCCTTCGCGTTGATCGTGATCTCAAACTCCGACTCATCGACGTTCGTCGGGATGTAATCCTGCCGAACCATCTGGTAGAGAGGAACGTTCGCGAGGATGGTCAAGATACACAGAACAAGGGTAGCAAATCGGTACCGCATCGCGAGTTTGAGACTCGCCATGTAACCTGCTTCAATCCAGGAGTAGATGCCACCGCGGCTTCCGTGCGCTCGAGACTCCGAATGGGCTTCCCCTTTGAACTCGGGCTTCTTCAGGAGCAAGCTGCACATCATCGGAGTGAGGGTGAAGCTGACGAACATCGAGACGAGAATTGCGACCGTCGCCGTGATCCCAAACTCGTAAAGCATCCGTCCGGTGACGCTCGACAAAAAGGAGACGGGGAGGAAAACGATGACCAAGGAGACCGTCGTGGCAAGAACGGCGAGCCCGATCTCGCGCGTCCCGACGATGGAGGCTTGTTTGGCATCCATCCCTTCCTCTTCGATGCATCGAAAGACATTCTCAAGAACCACGATCGCATCGTCGATCACCACACCCACCATAAGGACCAATGCGAGCATGGTCATGTTGTTCAACGTAAAGCCGAATGCCTTCATGAAGGCAAACGTGGCGATGATCGACGCAGGAATCGCCACCGAAGCAATAAGAGTCGATCTCCAAGATCGCATGAAGAACAGAACGGTGAGGCAAGCAAGAATCGAACCGACGACCAAGTGATGTTCGATCTCATGCAACGCGGCGAGGATATAGCGTGACTGATCTTGAATGACCGCTACGCGGATATCGGGTGGCAAGAGTCCTCGGGATCGCTCCAGTTTTTCCTTCACGGCTTTGATAACGTTGACCGTGTTTTCTCCCGATTGACGTTGAACGCTCAGCGTAACCGTCGGAACACCGTCCAGTCGGGAGATCGTTCGAACCTCTTTGCTCGAGTCCAGTGCGTATCCCAGATCCTTGATCCGGATCGGAACTCCATCGATCGTATCGACGACCAGTTCCGGAAAGTCCTTGGCCACCTCGACCCGCCCGAGGGTTCGAAGAGCGCGTTCGCGGAGCCCTTCGTCGACTCGACCACCGGGGACTTCGGTGTTCTGGCGGACCAAGGCATCTCGAACTTGAAGAATCGACATCTCGTAAGCGGCGAGTCGTTTCGCATCGACGTTGACCTGGATCGCGCGCTCGGCAGCCCCCGAGATGGTGACTTGCCCCACCCCTTTGCTCGACTCGATCACCCCCTTCACGAATCGATCTGCCAGGAAATAAAGCTCCGTTGCCGTCCGTTCTCCCGAGACCGCAATCGTCATGATCGGGCTGGAATCGAGGTCCGACTTTTGAATGACCGGAGGATCGACCGTCCGAGGGAGTCGGTTGGATACCGCAGCGACCGCGTCTCGAACGTCTTGCACCGCAGCATCGATCTCTCGAGATAGCGCGAACGTGATGAGGCAGAGAGAGCTTCCGTCGGTTGAAATGCTCCGTAGTTCTTCGATGCCAGCAACCGTCGAGACCGCATCTTCTACGATTTGAGTCACCTCCGACTCGACTTCTTGAGAGGCGGCCCCCGGGTAGGGAGTCCGAACCATGACCGTCGGGAGGTCGGTACTCGGGTACCGATCGATCCCGAGACCGGGGAACGCAACCAAACCGGCTACGACGAGCGCCGTGACCAGCATCAACGCAAATACAGGGCGCTTAACACATATTTCAGCAAGCCAGTACAACGGAAGACCTGTGGGAAGTGAGAAGTTCGAAGCGGGAAGTTGGAAAGGTGGGAGGTGTTCAGGCGGGGGAGACGTGGCCCGGGCCACGATGAATCGGAGCGCGGAGCCTGCCTTCTATTGTAATTCGGATAGCACAACTAGGGTTCCAGCGACTATGATTCCTGCAACCTTAATTACCCCCGGGATTTAGAATGATGAGCCAACATTCTCCTCAAAACAAGGCTTCTATTTTCAAACAGTTGCCAGCCAAGTGGGTTATAGCGATTGTCGTCGCTGTGATCGCTTACGCCCTTGTCCAGCCTGCCTTGAACCGAAAGCTAGGTTGGCAACTCCCGAGCATCGCAGAACTTACCAACAACGAACGAAAAGCCGATCCGGTCGATTCCAAGCGGGATACGACCGCGGATCCTTTTCAGGAGGATGAGGTCCAGGAGAACACGTCTCCTGAGATAACTCCCACGGAAAAGACTTCCACTGCGACTCCCCCCCCAACTCCCGCTCCGATCGAACGAGCACCGACGCCGACGGTGCCCCCTCAGTCAGCAGAAGGGCGGGGAAATGAACGCCCAGAGATTTCGAAGCCGAAAGTTGAAGAAGAATTTCTCCAGACGATCGGCAATGAAGTTTACCGCTCCCCTGCCGGGCTCGTCTATCGCCGAGGTTCCGCCGAAGGTCACCGACTGAAGCACCTGGAGCGTCACCTGGAGGATCAACCCACCCGGCCAGGCTCTCACGGAGTTTTCAACGGAGACTTGAACGAGTTCTTGCGAAAGATCGATGACGCCTACACCCGTGCCAAGAAGAAGGATAAAGGGACCAAGCAATACACCGACGAAGGGAGAACGGTTTACGAAGCCTCGTTCTCCGGGAGCATTGGTTACCTGGGGGGGCAGGAAGGAAAACGGCGAAAGACCCCTAAGCTCAACCGCCTTCGAGTCGTAGTCGATCGCGACGCCGTTATCACCGCATTTCCCTTCTAAGTAGAATCATGCCATTGAAGATCTATTACATCGACCATTGCCCTGTTTGCGAGCAAGGATTAGTGCGCGTTCGAGTTCTCGTTTCAGAGGGTGAGTTGCGAGGGGTTTGCGTATGTGACGAATGCGATGCAACCTGGTCCGACCCCTCTCTCCTCCATCGCTTGGATGTTCTCACCCCATCCGATCTCGGACTGGATAATTCCTCTAGTTCAGATCAAACAACGGATCCAAAAGATGAAGAGGAGAACGACCTCTGGGCCCCCACCTCTCACTGGGGAACCCTCGATGAAATCGCGCTACTCGGTTGGATGAACAGCGTTAAGTCTTCGGTGGTTCGAGCGAACGCTCGGGGGTCGGAAGAGTAGATGCTGGGGGAGAAGGTGCTGGGGTGGCCGCAGGAGTCGAAGCCGGTGCATGGGGCTTTGCTTTAGGGGCGAAGATAAGAACGGTTGCTGCACCCGTGATGCCGAGCAAAAGGGAGCCAGCAAAGAAAGGAGTAATCGATCCGAGCGAGCCACTGAGGGCCATCGAAACCAACGTGTTGACCACGGGGGCGAAGCCGAATACGAGAGGCATCACGAAGACTGGTTTTCCCCCATAATTGAAAGCAAGGATGATCCCGAGCGCACCGATCGCCCCTGCAGCACCGGCGAGAATCGACCAGCCCAATCCCCATAGCGCATCTCGCATCGTAAGATCGACACTTTCGGCCGTCGTCATCAAGATCAGCAATGGGACGACCACGGCGATGAGGAAATAGGCCATCCCGACACAGCAGAAGGGGCGAAGACGCGAGCCCCCCATCTTCATCTGCCCCAGGTGCAACACCGGGCCATAAGCCCCCCAGCAAACAACCGCCAACAAGATCGATCCCCCGATCGCGAACGGATTGAGCGCCTCGGCTTTGGGTTGGGAAGGATTCCCCTCTCCCTCTTGAGTGGCAACGGCAGCCGTATGGCTCGGTGGATTGGAAGGTTTGCTTTGCAGTACCCCGATCATACCCAGCGCAACCAAGATCATTCCGAAGATAAACAGGGGTTTGATTTGCGAATACGACTTGTTGATCCACGAAGTGACCAGCGTATTGACGACCGGAGCCCCTCCAAAGACGATCGGCATGACGTAGATAGGGGAACCTTTGAATGCAACAGCGAGAGTTACACCGAGTGCACCCAGGGCTCCGACCGTACCCGCCAGCAGGGACAGAATGGAACCCGTGATGGACCAGTACCCCTTTTCCTTTTTGCTTCCCAGCCAGATCAATGGGATCAAGACCGCGATCAGAAAGTAGGCGATTCCTACGCCGATGAAAGCCCTGAGGGAGCTGTGCGCGAGGAGGTCGGTTCCACGATGAAGCACGATCCCATAGACTCCCCAACTAAGCGCCGTCAACGCCGTGAACAACAAAACGAAGGGAAGTTTAATCATGAGGGTCGCAGGGAATGGGAGCCATATTACAAGAATTCGATTACGGTATCCTAATCGATAGCGTACAAGTTGTAACCTCCCTGACTTGCCCCCGGCCGACGCGTAAGCGAGGCAAGAAAATCACAACCCGTGGCGTAAGCGAGGGACAGCGCTGGAAACTAGGCATCCCACTCAAGGTCTCACAGCACGCCCTTCGTGCCTCAGGGTAGCCTGAGCATTCCCGACAAGGGCCACGTGCACTCGCGACGCTATCCCTCGCTAACGCGTCGGGTTGTGATGGCGAGGCTACCTAGTCGCAATGGCGTTCTGCAAAGGCCTCAGTATGTGGTCTGCTACGTAATTATCCAACAGCTCGCGCATCAACCGTTCCAAGCGAGTCAGCTCCTCCCCGAAGCTTTCATCCGGGGTTAGGGACTCGAACCTACGAATCGTTACATAGACGCTGAGAAGCTCTTCGTTGTATTCCCCTGTCTTGGTTTGATACGCGGTCGTGCGAGGCTCAAAATGAATTCGAGCATGCGTCTTAAACGTGTCGTCCAAGGAAATCTGAATCGCAGGCTCGAAACTCATCAAGTGGGAGCCTGGGCGGCCCGCAAGAGATTCGAGGGCCATCGGCAAACCAATCGTATCGGCCAACAGGAGATTGTGGTTCCCGCGATAACTATAGTCGAATCCATACATCAACCCGATCGATTCGCAATCGAGCTTGCTAACCGTTAGGAGATAGGGAGCCATCTCAAGGATCTGTTGATGCTGTTCCATCGCCTCTTCAAGGCTATTCGGGTTCACGATCCCACTGCAGATCCGACGAAGCTCTACGGAGGCCCAGCGATAAGCCCCGTGCGACTTGTCCTCTTCGAGAATGAACTCCCCTTTTTCCCTTTGATAAAAATGCCCCATCTTCGGGTAACGACGCTGCAATTGCTCAAAGTAGTGAAGGACCGTCTCACGCGAACTCGGCAGGTCCATCTCGGTGTGAAGGTGGGTGTTGATATAGAAATCGTCGCTCAAGGAAGCGTAGGGATTCATGAAGCAAAACTTTCAGATAAGTTACCCCGAACAAGTTCTAGCAAATGCTCGCATAAGGAACCGTCACCGGACCTTTGGAACAGGATTTACTATAGCGAATGGATATAGTGGATCAAAAATATACAATGAATCAAAATTCAAACTAGGTTCAGACTAAGTCCACAGTGAGTTTGTCGGTTGCAAGTAAGATTTGCTCAAAGCAGCTTCTTAGCTCGTCCGTGCATGATGTTTCGAGATCGATAGGGTCCTTATCTACCTCTAGCGGGTTGAAATGGCTTAGGAGCAGCCGAGGAATCCTCGTCTTAGCAGCACCCTCGAGAACCGCCGTTGTCCAGCTATGCCCCGTTCGCATCGCTAGGTCTCGATATTTATCCGAGAAATTGCACTCGTGCAACAGCCATTCGACACCTTGGATCTCTTCCCAGTAAGGTGCGTCTTTTTGGCTGGTGGTGTCGGTAATATAGGCAAGCGAGGAGGCTTTCCAGTCCAATCGAAAACCAGTACTTCCTCCTGGATGCTCAAGGGGAAACCAACCAACCTCTGTCTCTTCGATCTGAAAGGACTCCCCGAGATCCTCTAAAGCATGCCACTCCAATGGAGGGAGGATGGGAAATAGATGCTCATTGAAAAGATGGTTCTGGATCGCATCGATTTTGACTTGCTGGGCATAGACGTGCACGTGCCTCAGAGGGGTAACCGCAAACAAGTCGTAAACGAACGTCAATCCAAAGACGTGGTCGAGGTGGGCATGGGAAAGAAGGATGTGAAGCGTGTCCCCTTCTAGCAATGGGCCGACACGAAAGAACCCAGACCCCGCATCGAGAACGATCCGCTTTTGAGGAATGAAATAGCAACTCGTTTGACGCATCTCATTCGGGTGGTAGCCTGCGGTTCCCAAGCAATGCAGTTTCATCCAGTCACATCTCCGAAGAGTCAAGAACTACAATAGGTAGTAAAACTACCGCCGTGGCCCGGGCGTCTCGCCCGGAGCAGCCTTTGCAACTCCGGGCGAGACGCCCGGGCCACGTAAGGAATTGTTATAAATTCATCTGCTGCTCGCCCAATGTTCCGTATGATACCCGATCCCCTTCCAGAAACATTCCCCCCTAGCCAACAATATGGTGCCGATGCGGCCAACTGAATACGCAAGTGGATTTCTCGTCTTTCGTAGACGCCCTCAACTAGAGTTCCTGTTGATGAAGCACCCCAATCGCTGGGACTTGCCGAAAGGTCGCCTCGACTTCGGGGAGACGAAAAGGGAAGCTGCTGCGCGGGAACTCTTCGAAGAAACCGGGATTCCCGCTGACGCGTACTGGGTTGATCCTGGTTTCGAATACTCGAGTCAATATTGGGTCAAATACACCAAGCAACAGGAGGCGAAGCTCAAAGAGTTGAGCATTTATCTCTGTGTCCTACTACGCGAAGTCGACCTCGTCCTCACCGAGCACGTCGGCTTTGAATGGTTCCCTTGGGCTCCCCCTCATCAAATCCAACCCCAAACGATCGACCCCCTCCTCGCACAAACCGCAGCCCACATCGCAACCTGGCCCCCCAACGTAGAACGGAATTCATTCCGTTAAACAACGCTTCCACGAAAAGCCCCTTCAACGCGACACGCCCACATCCATTTCAGGGCTCTAAAAGCCCCCGCAGGTGGCAAGAGGCTTCCTACCGCCAACTACACATGTCCCCCCTTGCCACGATTCACATGGCAAGGGAGCAGGGGAATTTCAACGCAGGGGCGCAGGGTGGCCTGATGCATCGGCGCGAATATAAGGTGTTTGGGCTGTTTGGCCGACGCGTAAGCGAGGCCCGAAAAT
>CAYMXM010000100.1:0-11846 GCA_964394065.1 uncultured Pirellula sp.
TCCCAAGGTGCCAGGCACCGTTCGGGACGTTTTGAACGGTGCCTGGCACCGTCCGGAGCCTCCTGGTACCGGTCGGAGACCTGCATCCAGAGACGCTTGCTTAGGTAGGGGAAAAATCTGTATACTAAGTCGATTCTGTTTTTCTCTCTCTTCAACCCTCGTGGATCGATATGGCTAGCGTATTCATCGAAAAAGAAAATCGTACGATCTCAGATCCCGCCGAAATCTCTGCGTTCCTGAAGCCCTTTGGGGTTTGGTACGAACAGTGGCAAGTTGAGGGGCGATTGAAACCGGATGCGACCGACCAAGATATCCTCGACGAGTACGCTTCAGAAATAGAGGCGGTCAAACAACGAGGTGGATACGTAACCGCCGACGTGATCAACGTTTCGCCGCAAACTCCAAACTTAGAGGTGATGCTTCAGAAGTTCAACAAAGAGCATACCCATAGCGAAGATGAAGTTCGGTTCACGGTCGCAGGAAAAGGGATCTTTCATCTCCACCCCGAAGGTGGCCCCGTCTTTGGCGTTACCGTCGAAAGTGGCGATATGATCAACGTCCCTCAAGGAATGAAGCACTGGTTCCACCTCTGCGACGACCACAGGATTCGGTGCATCCGATTCTTCGAAGATATCTCCGGTTGGATCGCCCACTACACCGACGAGCCGATTCACGAAGAATACAGTCCGATGTGCTTCGGTGGTTCGTACATTCCCGCCGCAACTCCTAAGTTCGAGTCGAAACCAATCTAGAATCGTTTCGATCTAGGAATCGTCGCGAGTCGGGCGAGGATCGGAAGGTGCGTTCTCGTCGCACTTCTTGCAATTCAAACCGTAGCCGATCATTCCTTGACGTCCCGATTCTGTGGTAACCCACTCGCAATGCATCCAAGGTGGGTCATGACGAACGTGTTGGTTGTGCCCACACCCGAGCTGTGCAACCCAGACAGCCTCGTCATCTTGATGATAGCCAGTGATCGGTTGTTGCATTGCTTTATACGGTTTTCATAAAAAGTTGTAGGGTGTGTGAAGTGATCACTCAATCACAACCCGACGCATTAGCGAGGGATCGCGTCGCGAGTAAACATAGCCCTTGTCGGTAACATTCAGACGCCGGGTGGCGCGCCACTGAGGCACGAAGGGCGTGCTGTGAGACTTTGGATGGGATGCCTAGTTGCCATGGCCCCGGCGACGACCTTGGGGTGAATTGGGGGATGGCCACGAACCAGAACGTAGGTTTCTTCCCACTTGCTCCAATCGAGCCGATTGAGAATGTCGTCCAGCAAGCGAACCGGATGGTCCGGAGCGATTGCGTTGTCAAGCTTTTCTGGAAACAGGCCCAACTGGTCCCGATCCATAGGGGGGCTGCAAATTCTGCCATGAATTTCTCCTCGAATGGATGCATCATAGCGCCAAATGGCGTTCCTACTACCCCACTAAATCAACAAGCCGGTACGCCACGGGTTGTGATGGGCGAGGGGAGAGGAGATACTCAACGATCAGCCAGTCGAAGCCGAACAAGCAGATCGTTCAAGGCTGCTCGGGCCGATGGCATCTCGGGCAGCGTCGACTTTTCGTAGGCCACTTCTAACTCCTGTGTCAATCGATCGTACTCCCCTCGATAGAACTCAAGGTCGCTCGCTTCGAGAGTTCCCTTCTCCGCCCCTGTTCGCTTTCGTTCGATTAGTTCGGCCAAGTAAGTGAGCCTCGCCGATTCGTTGAGCGTGCACAGGTTGGCTTGGACTTCACCCGTTTTCATTAAGTGATTGCCGGTCAACAGAACTCGGAACGTGTAAAGGAGCGGCTTGACGCGTGGCGGGGTCTCTTTCTCGAACAGCTTCCACTGCGTTGCTGCAAAACCCAAATAGTGATGGGCATGATGCCTGGTAATACATCCCTTTGCGATTTCCTTCAACTCCGCATGGTCCGGAGTGGTATACACGACGAGGGGTGAGAGGAGTTGCTCTAGGACGTAGCCGTTCCGCTTCAGCATCAATCCAAAAAACTTGGCTGCATCATGGGTGACGAGATCGATCTCCAACCCGTCGTAGATCCCTTCCTTTTCAACCGTTTGTTGGCCTTCCTCCAAACCGACCACCGTTTCCAATGGGAGCAAGTGGACACCACGAAGGTCGAAGTCAGAATCGGGGGAAGGGAAACCGTACAAATGCGCACCGCTGATCGTCGCGAATACGAGCGGGAACGGATGCGACCTCACATGGGTCATCATTTTTTCTTGATCGATCATGGAAGTTTTTCTTGGATTGCAAGGCGCCGCGCATGGATGAGGAAAGCGTTCACTCGATGGTAGTCGGGGCGAGCCGGTAGCTTTGTCTTTTGGAAAGCCGCTTCGAATTCGACTTGCAGTTGCTTGCGCCAAGCGTCTGCGTCGGAGAAGGAGACTTCCCCCCGTTTAATCGCAAGCAACTGTTCACGTTTTTCACCGACATCAACCGTTAACTGGCCGGTCTGGAGAACATCGATGCCGGAGTTGAGCAATCGCATCAAATGCATCACGTGCTTCCACTTCACCCGTCCTTGGTTGCGAATATCGGTTTGCATTTTCTTAAACTGAGAGGCGACGTAGCCAGAGTAGGTTTGAAACACCAGCTTGGACAGGAATGCCTCTCGCATCTCAAGTAGCTCTTGTGCTAAGGGAGTGGCGACTTCGACGTGCGGAGAATAGAGACACTCCAGGACGTTTGGGTTCGCCTTGAGAGCCAGTAAGATAAATTTCTGAAGCTCCCAGTAAACTTCCTGTGTTTCTTCGTTTTCCAACTGCTCGGGAACGCCGAAGAGGGACCAGTGCTGTTCCGCTGGTGGGAGAAAGATACCCCGTCGATCCGTATCGGAATGCTCGTCCTCCAAGCCGAAGGCGCGCGAACCGATGATACAACGGTAGATGACCCGCTCGTTGAGATCGATAGCTATCGACGATAGTTCGTCGGCCTGGATGAGCTCTCGTTGAAAATCCGACAATCGCACCAACTGGTCGTGATGGACGGCTCCTTCGAATCCGTCGTTGAACTTCACGCGATAAGCATGGGATCGGTCGACGGGAGCCCTCGCGACGATTCCTACCGCTCCCGCAGGATGAGCAATACGTTGGTTGGGATGGTAGATGTCCTTTTGCACGACGACTTGCGTGCCGACAGGGTAGATCAACGGTTCGGTCATGGTAGTGATAGCGTAACGGAAAAGGGGGAGGATAGCGACGAATCTTAGTCAGGCTTGAGGGGCGAGCCCCGAGCGGACGGAAGAGCATCCAAAGGAATACATCCAGGCTTGCTCCTCATTTTCAGTCTCTTCTGCCCACAGACAGTTGGAGCACAAACTCCCCCATTTAGCTACACTATGATGATGAAAATGATGAAGAGGAACCGAGATTATAAGATGACATCTGCACTGCGCCAGATCTTGCTGGCCTTTGTCGCGTTTGCTCTCCACGCTCCGTCCGGTGCCATCGCGGACTCTGTCGATTATATCCACGAAGTCCGTCCGATCCTTCAAAAGCACTGCTACTCCTGCCACGGAGCGGAACGGGATCGAGGTGGTTTGCGGCTGGACATTAAGTCTGAAGCCTTCAAAGGAGGGGATTCTTACGGAGCTAGCATTGTTCCAGGGGACGCTGAAGAGAGTCCCCTGATTCAATTTGTTGCCGATCCGGACGCGGATATGCAGATGCCCCCCGAGCAACGTTTGACGGCTTCGGAGATCGCCATTTTGACTCGTTGGGTTACCGAAGGTGCGACATGGCCCGACGGCATAGACCTAGCAGAACTCGAGGACAAACTCGACCACTGGTCGTTCAAGCCGATAGCGCCGATCGTTCCTCCCAAGGTGATAGATGATAGCTGGCCCCGTGGAGAGATTGATGCCTTTGTTCTTTCGGCGTTGGAACAAGCCAAGCTGCTCCCTTCCCCTGAGGCTGAACCGGTAGCTTGGTTGCGCCGTGTGTCGATGAACCTCACCGGGTTGCCGCCGTCCCCTGAAGAAGTCGCCGCGTTTCTTGAAGAGGTGCACCAATCACCAGAAGAGGACGCCCCCTACGAGAAAGTGGTCGAGCGGCTGCTCGATTCCCCTCGATACGGGGAACGATGGGCGCAGCATTGGCTAGATGTAGTGCGCTATGCCGACACGCACGGGTTTGAAGTCAACACGGAACGACCGAACGCATGGCCTTATCGAGACTACGTGATCCAAGCCTTCAATCGCGACACACCGTACGACCAGTTTGTCCGTGAACAAATCGCCGGAGATGCATATGGGATGGACGCTGCAACGGGGTTTCTGGTAACCGCGTCAGTCTTGTTGCCGGGGCAGATCGGTGCGGACGAACCGTCTAAACGCTTGGCCCGTCAAGATGCGATCGATGAGATGGTCGTCAATATCGGCCAGACCTTCTTGGGATTGAGCATTGGATGCGCCCGATGCCATGACCACAAGTTTGATCCGATCTCTCAAGTCGATTACTTCGCGATGCAATCGTTCGTCGCCGGCGTCGAGTATGGCGAACGAGAGCTAAAAACTCCAGAAGCCGAAACACGACGACTCGATGTTCAGCGACTGAAGGGAGAAGTTACGTCGCTCCGACAACGTTGCAATCGAGTCTCTCCCCTGGCAAACGCAGGTAATGAGCGTTCACCGGTGAACGCTCAGTGGAATATTGATCGCTTCTCGCCGGTAAAGGCTAAGCGTTTGCGATTCACGATTCTCGCAACCAACAAACTGGAACCTTGCATCGACGAGATTGAAATTTATAACGTCGAGGGGGAGAACATTGCTCTGGCCACTGCAGGGACCACGGTTACCTCTTCTGGAGATACGGTCTCTGCCAATCGGCATGAGTTGCGATTCCTCAATGATGGCCTTTACGGCAACTCCCGAAGCTGGATGTCCAATGAGGTTGGCAAAGGCTGGGTTGAGTTGGAGTTTGCGGAAGAACAAACGATCGAGTCGGTTGTTTGGGGACGTGATCGGGAAAAGGTTTACAAGGATCGCCTTGCTATCGACTACCGCATCGAAGTTGCTGCAGAAAACGGGGAGTCGACAGAGCGGCTAGCTGTCGCGAATGCGAGCGATCGCATTCCGTATAGTTCCGATGCGCCGAATCGGTTGACTGCCGATAAGAAAGGTGGTGAAGGAGAGGATGCAAATGAGCTTCAGCAATTACTTGCAGAGATTCAACGTATTGAAGGACAGGTCAAATCGCTTGAGTCATCTCAAGTCGCTTTTGCTGGTGTGTTTCGGCAACCGGATGTGATTCGTTTGTTGTCCCGTGGAGATCCCGAACAACCGCGCGAGGAAGTCGCCCCTGCGGTGCTTCCTGCGATAGGATCGGTCGCATTGCCAAAAGATGCACCGGAGCAGGAGAGAAGATTGGCGTTAGCGAAGTGGATTGTCGAGGAAAAGAACCCGATGACAGCCCGAGTGATGGTCAATCGAGTCTGGCAGGGGCACTTCGGTACAGGCATTGTCGAAACGCCGAGCGACTTCGGTCGCTCTGGGATGAAACCATCCCACCCCGAGTTGCTCGATTGGTTAGCTAGCGAGTTCGTCCGTGCGAGGTGGTCGGTGAAACACCTCCAACGTTTGATCGTTCTTTCAGCGACTTATCGCCAATCCACTCGTCACAATCCTGATGCAGCGGCCCAGGATGCCGAGGCGCGATTGCTATGGAGGTATCCACCCAGACGTCTCACCGCCGAGGAGATCCGAGATTCCATGCTCGCCTACAGCGGCAGGCTCAATCTGAAAATGGGGGGGCCTGGGTTCAATCTATTCAAGCAACGCGGGGGACTTTCGGGGTTCACTCCGGTGGAGTCCTTCAGCGAGGATGGTTTGCGACGGATGATCTATGCTCATAAAGTTCGCCGTGAACGGGATACGGTCTTCGGAGCCTTCGACAGCCCTGATGGGGGCCAGAGCGCTGCTCAACGTCGTGAATCAACGACTCCCATTCAAGCGTTAAATCTCTTCAACAGTCGCTTCACCTTGGACGAATCCCAAGCGTTGGCTTCTCGAGTACAGAACGATGTCGGTAGCGATCCCGCCTTGCAAGCGCAACGCGCCTGGATGATCGTTTTGAATCGAGAACCGACTGTGGAAGAACAAGACGAGGCGAAAGAAATGATTCAGCAACATGGATTGCCGACCCTCTGCCGGGTTTTGTTCAACTGTAATGAGTTTTTGTTTCTTCCTTAAGAGATCCAGCTATGTTCGATCGGCGAAATTTCTTGAACCATTCCGCTTCGATGCTCAGCTCCATCGCGCTAGTGGATCTATTATCGCAGGACGGATTGCTCGCAGCGGAAAAGCCGACCATCGATCCCAACCATCCCTCCGCGCCGCGGCAACCCCACCATCTCGCAAAAGCCAAGAACGTTATCGTCATCTTCTGCGCGGGAGGGGTTAGCCAACTGGAAACGTGGGACAACAAACCCGAACTGATTCGTCTCGACGGACAGCCGTTAGCAGGTGGTCCTGCAGTGACATTTCAGGGACCAGCCGGCAACTTGGCACGCCCGCAGTACAAATTTCAACCTCGTGGTCAAACCGGGAAGATGGTGTCTGATTTGATCCCCCACCTCGCGGAGCTGACCGATGATATCGCCTTCGTTCACTCCCTCACCAGCACCAGCAACACGCACGGTCCGGCGGAAAACTTTCTCTCTACTGGCTTTGTGCTAGATGGTTTTCCGAGTATCGGCTCGTGGATCAGCTACGCATTGGGGAGCGAGAACCAGAATCTTCCTGCGTTCGTTTCGATTCTCGATCCGCGCGGCGTGCCTCAGAACGGCTCGAACAACTGGGGGGCTGGATTTCTTCCTGCGGCGTTCCAAGGAACTCTCCTGAGCGCGAACGAACCGATTCGCCACCTCTCCGCAAGTGGCGTTGCACCTGATGCAGATGAGGCAGCGCGCTCCCTGTTGCAACGGATGAACCAACGGCATGTTGCGGAGCATCCTGGCGAGAGCAAACTGACCGCCCGAATTGCAAGTTATGAATTAGCGGCACGGATGCAGCTCAGCGTTCCGGAGATCACAAACCTCTCGTCGGAGCCTTCTCATATTTTGAAGTTGTATGGTGCCGACGATGAGTCCAATCCGTTGAAGGCTGCCTTTGCCCGTAACTGTCTCTTGGCTCGAAGGCTGGTTGAACGGGGAGTTCGCTTCGTACAACTTTTCAACGGTGCCTATGCCAGCGCCGGCGAACTGAACTGGGACGGCCACGGCAAGCTCAAAGAACAATACGACCGGCATGCCAGCATCATGGATCAACCGGTGGCAGGTCTGATCCGCGATCTGAAGCAACGTGGACTTCTGGAAGAAACGCTCGTCGTCTGGTGTACGGAGTTTGGGCGGATGCCGATGTTTCAGGCTGGCGCTCAAGGTCGAGATCACAACCCGGATGGATTTACCTGCTGGATGACAGGAGCTGGTGTGAAACCGGGTGTCAGTCATGGCATGACGGACGAGCTTGGTCAAAAGGCGATCGAGAACGTTCGGCCACTTTACGACTTCAACGCAACGATCCTTCATCTACTCGGTTTGAACCACGAGCAACTCACCTTCGAACACAACGGTGTTCAACGTCGATTAACCAACGTAGAAGGTCACGTGATTCATGAAATTTTAAAAGAGTCGTGAGGTATCCGTGCTCTGACAGTTGGCGTTCAATCCTTGCAAACGGTCTCTAACAGAGTTAGAAAAAAGGAAACGCGGGGGCGCGGAGACGCAGGGGCGCGGAGAAGAGAATATCTCCGCACCCCTGCGCTGGACGGTCAAAAGTTGGTGTTGGCACGGAATTTTGAGTGTCCGGATTCATTCCTTTGGGTGCTCTTCCGTCCGATCGGGGCTCGCCCCCGTCGGACGCCGCTTTGGCGCCCTAGCAAGCGATCCCCCACGCGCCTTTCCTCTCCGCCGCGCAGCGGCGGAAGGAATTAGTCGACGTTTCTAGCACTTCTACCCCTCACCCCCGACCCCTCTCCCCGAAGCGGGGCGAGGGGAGCAGATAATCTAAAGCGCGACGCGTGCTAGGGCGCCAAAGCGGTGTCCGACGGCGACGAGCCCCGGTCGGACACGAAGCGAATCAGAGAACCAGACTTGCGCAAACCTAAACCCTCACAACACTAACTTTTTGACAGCCCAGCGCAGGGGCGCAGAGATTTTCTTCTCCGCGCCCCTGCGTCTCCGCGACTCTGCGTTTTATTCTTCTCCTAGTCCACTATAGAACTTAAAGCGGGCGAGACGCTCGAGCCACGTTGAGCCCCTTTAGTCTTTAGTCTTTAGCCTTTAACCTACAATTTCACGCTTCCAAGCTTTGCGTGAAACATTGGTTGTTCGCCGGCACGGGTTTTTCCCGAGTTGGCCCACTCCTCTGCCTCCAGCGTCGATGCAAGCAACCGCTCCTCGAGCATCAAGCGATAGGATTCAACCTCCTCACGAGTCACCTTCTTCGGAACCTCGATCGAATAATCCATGATCATCCGAACACGCGAACCGAAACGGGGGAGTGCAAACTTGTCCCAAGCGCGTTGGATTCTCCAAGGCTTTTGGTAGCCGCATGCGAGGGGGACGATGGGGATTCCGAGGAGGCTTGAGAGATAGACACAGCCGTTGGAAACGATCCGGCGAGGTCCCAGAGGGCCATCTGGAGTGATGACGAGACTCTTCCCCTGCAACTCCTTCACGATCTTTAAAACTGCTCTCGCTCCTCCGCTCGTTGTAGAGCCACGGACGGCATCGTATCCGAAAGCCTTCGCAAGCCCCAACAGCCAATCGGCATCCTTGTGCTTGCTGGCCAACAAGACCAAGTTGGTTCCTTGACGCATGCAGCAGGGGACGAGCATATACTCGTGCCAGAAGACATAGATCGCTGGCCCCTGAAAATCGCTCGAGACAGGGTCCAGCCAAGGCTCCTTGCGGAGGATCCTACAGTCCAGCGTCGAGATCCAACCGGTCAAGGATGCGGCCATCGCATTCCCTGCGGTTGAGATCAATCCTTGCCGGAGAGGTGATAACCAAGTCGGCACTATCAACCTACCTGCCAACGCCCTGTGAAAACCTCCGTCGCCGGTCCGGTCATGAAGATATGGTTGGTCGCTTCGTCCCATCGAAGCAACAACTGACCGCCGATCAGGTTGATGCGAACTTCTCGGTCGGAGTGACCGGTCAGAACGCCAGCGACGCAGACCGCGCTGGCACCAGTGCCGCAAGCCCAAGTCTCTCCAGAGCCACGTTCCCACGTTCTCTGTCTCAGTTCACCTCGCGCGAGAGTCTCCACGAACTCGACGTTGGTTCGCTTGGGGAATCGATCGTCTCGCTCGACCAAGGGCCCCACCCCAAGCACCAACTCGTCGGTCGCTTCGGGGACGAAGAAAACGCAGTGAGGGTTCCCCATGGAGACGCAGGTCGCGAAGAGCTTCTGACCGTGGATCTCGAACGGAACATTGACAATACGTCCATTGGTCTCCGGAAGGGTCGTAGGGATTTTGGCCCCCTCCAAGATGGGTTCTCCCATATCAACCGTGATTTGTTCAGCGAGCCCATTGCGGATTTCCAGGTCTAAACTTAAGACCCCGGCTCCGGTTTCGATTTGGAGCTTCTCTTTTTTGGCGATTCCGTGATCGTGGACGTATTTTGCAACGCAACGAATCCCGTTTCCGCACATCTCCGATTCACTTCCGTCCGCGTTGAACATGCGCATTCTCGCGTCTCCCTTATTGCTCGGGAGGATCACGATCAAGCCGTCTCCACCGACACCAAAGCGCCGGTGCGAGATGTCGATCGCGAGCTTTTCGAGATCTTCTGGAAGCTGATTTGCAAATCCGTTGATATACACGTAGTCGTTTCCGGCTCCGTGCATTTTGGTGAACTCGATGGAAGCTGTCATGGAACTATCCGAACTATCCTGGGAGACGAAAATCGGGATCCGCAATTCCACGGATCAACTCGGCGAGACGACTATACATTTGAAGCATCAATTGCCAAGTCCCAACATCAATATCGATCGAACCCTTCTTCTCTTGGATATGGGCACTGTTGATCACTTCCCCTAGGCGAGCATGAAAATACTCGAACAGTTCGGCAAACTGAGCCGCCTGACTGGGGCTGAGCTTGCTCGGAAGTTGCGGAAGCTGATTGATATCCCGAAGCATTCGAACCGATTCTGCGAGGCCAGGGCCGAGATCGAAATCGGCTAGGTCGTCCGTCCCTCGTTTCTCGACCTCCCTCGGGTCCTCGGTCGCCGTGAGATTCTCTTGGACTCGAGTGGCAATCTGCTCATGGGTTCCGAAGAGCAACATGCTCCTGCCGACCGAAATGATGTCGCCAAATCGCAAAATGCGAAGCTGACAGTCCTGACCGTTGACCCGGGTTCCGTTCGTACTTTCAAGGTCTGTCAGGACCAAATGATCGTTATCTTCCTGAATCTTGCAATGAAACCGGCTGATCCTCTCATCGTTGAGCTGGATCGAGTTGCCCTCTTCGCGACCGATGGTGATAGGGGTTTTGAGTTCCGAGAAGACCTTCCCTCGGTCAGCTCCTTGAACGATTCGGAGCGTCAATTTCGTCATGTCTACCTCAAGCTCTCATTTTTCGAGCTTCTAATGGATTTTCGAACCGGCTCTAGTTTAGCCAATATTCGCCTCGCTGCCACGCGGTTGAGGAGATCTTGCACCGCTCCCCACGAAATAATAGACCGCTCCGATGAGACAGATGGAGATCAGGAGCACTCGAAAAGTCGTCGCCATGATGACGGCCGAAAACCCTTCGGGAACCTGGGGAAGCTCTTTGAACAGCCCCGTAATCGCCAACTCTTGGACCCCCATCCCCCCTGGAGTGATCGGCAGCGTCGCTGCCGCCATCGCCGGAGGAATCACGGAGAAATGCTCTGCCAACGTAGGGTGCGCCGCAAACAAGGCGGAGGAGATCAAGAAACAGGCGGCCGTAAAGCAAGTATGTACTCCCATACTGGAAAGGATCAGCTCCAGCGTCAACCTTGGACGCCCATGAAACACGATACACGCCCTAGCTAGACGCTCGACCAGATTTCCGATGGAAGGGATGCGTTGTAGTCGATGGGTTGCGACGTTCGAACCAAAGAGCCCGATCACTGTGAAGGCACCAAGCCCGATCGCAGAAAGAACGATCGCAGCCCACTTGATGGCTGACATACGAGGACTCAGCGAAGAGGCTACCGTCAAACCGATGCTGGCAACGATCAACAAACCCAGCAATCCGACCGCCCGATCGATCAAAACAGATGCCACGACCTCGGTCGCTTTCCCCGGTGCCTTCTGGGCAGCGAGAAACCCTTTGAAGACATCCCCGCCGACCGATCCGACGCTGACATTGTTGAACAAGGTCCCGAGGAAGCCGAGCCGGAACGCCTCTCCAAGCCCGAGTGGAACCTGCAAGGCGTTTACCAATATTTTCCACCTCCAATAGCTGATCAGATGCGCGACAAGAACCAGAAGAAATGCGACCGACAAGAGCCCCCAGTTCTTCTCCTGTTCCACAAACGCCTGCCAGTCTTTCTCCGTTTTGGAAATGATCCAATAGACGGTTGCCGCCAAGATTAGCAGCTTGATGCAAGAGAAAATGTGCGGCCTGAACGAGCGATCGGTAGGGGGCTTGCTTGAAGGTTCAGGCATTGAAAAAGGTGTAAGAAGTAAGGTTTAAGCCTTTAGCAGCTGTCCCGAAATAACTTCCCTGTTTTTAGTCTTGGCACGCACCGCGTTTTATATCTTTGCTCCCCTCGCCCCGCTTCGGGGAGAGGGGCCGGGGGTAGAAGTTAAATCTAACTGTGCCATCGTTGACTAGGTCGCTAACCCCTCATCCCCAG
>CAYMXM010000101.1:0-11796 GCA_964394065.1 uncultured Pirellula sp.
GTGCCGAGAACTTCGATCTCGTGAATTCGTTCGATGCTCTCACTGATTGCCTGTGTGCTGCCAGCGAGTCGAGGATCCAACTGGATATAGGCCGGCGAAGCCGCGATCCCCCCCCGAGGATTGGGAACGGGCCGAGGGAGAGTTGTCGTGCTCAGAGGGGCTGGAATCGCAGGAGCCATGACACCCCCATCTCCTAGATCCAGAGATGCGACGAGGCGCTCCCCTTTCGGCGCATCCGAGAACTCTATTTTCAACCCCTCCCCCTCTCGCTCCAAACTTGGTTCGATCGAGGCGGGATCGTTGGAATCGGCAACCGCGACCACGCGCGATACCGAATGTCTCTTGGATGGCTTCACAAGCTCTGGGGCTCGTTGGGGGAGGATCGGTGCGTTCAAGGAACGCTGGTCAGCATGCTCCTTGACCCCATGGTCGCCCAGGGTGAATTTGACCGCACCACTTTTCCCTTGAGGGACATTTGGCTCGTCCGATAACTTCGCTAGCTGCGCCTGGCCTGACCGAGGGGATGCATCCCCGTTCATGTGCGGTGGGGGAGGGAGAGGTACGCCGGGCATCAAAGCGGGCTCTCCCAAATCGTTGTTGGGCAAATCTTTATTGGGTAGATCTTTGGGAGGAGCTACTATTGGAGCTGGCTCACCAGCGCTCTTGAATGTGATTCCAACCGACGGGGCAGGTGGCAGGGGAGGAGGTTGGAGCTGTTGTGCACCAGCGGAGGCTGCAAAGCTTCCAACGCATGAAGCTGCAACGAGCATCCGGATCCAACAACGGTTAGCCACGGCAACAGCGATGGTCGATCTTAGCGTCTTCATATTTACCCCTGCTTCCAATGATTTATTCGGCGGTAGCTGCTAGCATTGCGCCGGCGCTCTACCTTTTTGTTTATCGGGTATCGATCGTGCCGAATTGAGCGAATCTGAGGGTTGTAAGGATAGATCCTGCGAGGAAAAAGCCGTTCGTACTCGTACGCGTACTCAGTGCAGCGGTACTCGGTGGCTCTTGGGACAGATGGTTCTGCACGTTCTTCGTAAGGATCCCGAAATGAAACGATTCGAGCTATGCACCTACAGAACGAAAACGCCCAAGAAAAACTCTAAACTGACTAAATTCTTTCAGGAACGTACTCGAGATTCGAGTACGAAGAGAGGTTATGGAGTCGGACTTGTACTGCGAAGAGAGACATGGGTGCTCGCTACACACACTACGACTGCAAAACGCGAAGGGCTCTTGGGAGGGGGAAATAGACATCCTCCCGTTGGATAACCCGTTCCTCAAAAGTTGCTTGAAAATTCTCTTGGAGCCAGGTGACCGTTTCTTGAACAACCGTTTCCGGTGCGCTGGCACCCGCAGTGATCAAGACCGTTTCGTCACCGCGGAACTGATCTTTTGAGAGATGCTGGGGGCCATCAACGAGATAAGCGGGTTTGCCCGCTTCTGCGGCTAGTTCTCGCAGGCGTTGGGAGTTGCTGCTGTTCTGACTCCCTAACACGATGATGGCGTCGGCTTCTGGGGTCAATAAACGGACCGCCTCTTGTCGATTCTGGGTGGCATAGCAGATGTCCTCCTTCGGAGGGCCGATGATCCAAGGAAATCGTTCTTTGAGCCGGTTGATGATCCGTGTGGCATCGTCGACGCTCAACGTCGTTTGCGTCAGGTAGGCGAGTTTGCCGTTCGGTTCCAACTCCAGTCGGTCTACGTCTTCGACATCCTCCACCAACAAGATCGCTTCGGGGGCTTCCCCCATCGTTCCGATCACCTCGTCATGCCCTTCATGGCCGATCAAAATAATGGTGTAGTTTCCCTTCGCAAATTTGATCGCCTCCAAGTGAACTTTGGTCACCAAAGGGCAGGTCGCGTCAATCGCATGAAGGTCGCGTTCTTTCGCGATCGATCGGATCGCTGGCGATACCCCGTGGGCTGAGAAGAGAACGGTCGATCCCGGCGGAATCTCCTCGAGCGTATCGACGAAAATCGCCCCACGATTCTGAAACGAATTCACGACAAACTGATTGTGGACGATTTCGTGATAGACGTAAATTGGAGCCCCGTAGTGCTGCAACGCTAGTTCCAGGCTTTGAACCGCCATATTGACTCCCGCACAAAATCCACGGGGAGCAGCAAGGATGATCTTCATAGGGTTATTCTTTACATATATCCGCTCCCCTCGCCCCGCTTCGGGGAGAGGGGCCGGGGCTGACGCATCGGCGTGAATATAAGGTGTTTTGGGCTGTTTGGCCGACGCGTAAGCGAGGCCCGACAATCATAACCCGTGGCGTAAGCGAGGGACAGCGCTGGCAACCAGCCATCCGTCCAAGGTCTCACAGCACGCCCTTCATGCCTCAAGGGCGTGCTACCCGACACATTCCCGACAAGGGCCACGTTCACTCGCGAGGCTATCCCTCGCTAACGCCACGAGTTGTGATGGGGGGACGCTTTGCGTCCGCCCCATTAACACCGATGCGCCAGCCATGGCTGGGGGTGAGATGGAAACAGCTACCACTTTAACACACCCCTACGACAACTATCATACCGACATGGCTCCACCTCCCCAAGATCTTTCAGACCTTCGCTTCGACTCCCCAACCCTAAACGACCGACCAGGGAGATCGATCGTTCTTCGGGACTTGGAATCTCTAGGGCCGGTTCAGTTCCCATCAAAGAAGTCTGGTGAGGCGACCCGTTCCCCACCTTTTTCACTCCCGCAAGCCGAGAGGTATTGTTGGAAACTTGCGACAACCCACTACGAGAACTTCTCGGTAGCTTCATGGCTCTTCCCAAAAAGGTTTCGACAAGACATCGCCAATCTCTATGCTTTTAGTCGCTGGGGAGACGACTTTTCGGACGAAATCGCATCAGACCGGGAGTCGCTCGAACTCCTACAATGGTGGGGCGACCATCTCGAAGACTGTTTTGCAGGTCGAGCGAGCCATCCTATCTTCGTTGCCCTCACGCACACTTTGTCGAGGTACCCACTCGGTCCGGCCCCCTTCTTCGATTTGTTGGACGCATTCCAGCAAGACCGGAAGCAGAACCGTTACCAAACGGATGAGGAACTTCTCGACTACTGCCGGCGAAGTGCAAATCCGGTAGGGAGAATTATCCTTGCCATGGCGGATTGCGCCTCCCCAACCCACGACACCTATTCAGACGCTATCTGCACCGGCCTCCAAATCGCCAATTTCTGCCAAGATATGAGGGGGGATGCCAAAAGAGGACGTATCTATCTACCGAGGGAACGGTGGGAGGGGCATGAAATCTCGGAAGAGGTGATCCTAGCAACTCGATTCACCCCAGAACTATCAAAAGGTCTGGAAGGGTGGTGCAATTCCGCGGAGGCTTGTTTTCGAGAAGGAATCCCTTTGGTCCGCTTGGTTCCAAGATGGCTGGCTCGCAATCTTCAGTTATTCACACGTGGAGGTGTGGAGATCTTAGACACCATTCGCCGAAATCAGTATGATGTCTGGTCTACGTCCCTCGTCGTCTCCTCCACAGCGAAGCTCCGTATCATGGCTCGATCCCTGTTGTTCCCCCGCTCCACGTCGATCTCTCGACGAACAACAGGTTAGGGATCGGTGGATGGACAGTTTGGAAGAGTCTTATCGTGCATGCTACGAACTCGCGTCGACTAGTGGCTCGAATTTCTATCGATCCTTTTCACTCCTAACCGCGCACCGACGCAAAGGGATGCAGGCACTCTACGCCTTCTCAAGGCTTGTAGATGATCAAGCCGACTCTCCCAAGGGAACGGGAGTCGAGTGGAACGCAAAAGCGTGGCATCGGTGGATCTCTGAGTTAAGGCCAGCATCAGACGAAATCGTACCATTACCTCACGTGGCCCGGGCGTCTCGCCCGGATCAGCCGTTGGGCGATGCGCAATCTCGCGTACACATCCCCATTCTCGAGCCGATCCGTCCTGCACTGCAAGATACGGTCCAACGCTTCCATGTTCCCTTGTCGGTATTGAACCAGTTGGTCGATGGGGTCGATTTCGATCAGCAAGATTCCATTCGATTTGAAGAATGGTCGGACTTGGTTCGCTACTGTGAACTCGTCGCCTCGAGCGTGGGATGCGGTTGCTTAGCCATATGGAATCCTACCCCCAACGTTCCCCTCCCCGAACATGCCACTCGAGCTGCTCGCGCTTGCGGAGTGGCGTTTCAGATCACCAACATCCTGCGCGACATCGTTGAAGACGCTGATCGCAACCGATGCTATCTGGCCGAGCATGACCTGAAACGAATGGGGATCGAGGCGACCGATTGGAAAGAGTTTATCCAGAAGCTAAGAAGCGAGCCGAACGGGAACGAAGAGTCTCGTAAAGCATTGCGTCGCGTTATCGAACTGTATGGGGAAAGGGCTTTGGGGTATTACGAGGCAGCGTGGTTGCTTCATCCGATCTTGCCGATCGATGGAAAACGGATGTTCTCGTTGATGTGGCATCACTATCGAGCGCTGCTTCAACAGATCGTCGCTTCTCCCTTGGAAGTCCTGAACCAACGGGTGCACCTAAGCTCTATCAAAAAACTGACGCTGGCGGCCCAACATTTCCTCACTCCCCTTTACCTTCGCTTCAGTCGTAGCACGGGCGTCTCGCCCGAAGTGGCATTGCGCTCTCGGTCGAGACGCCCGAGCCACGATGAAAACCGTTTACCTCAAGAAAAATGCTCCACGGATTTGCCCAACCTGGGTGAAGAGATTCCACTACGAGATCTTCGTGTCGCGGTTGTCGGAGGAGGTTTGGCGGGTTGCAATGCAGCATTGCATTTGGCGCGGCATGGTTGCGATGTATCTCTCTTCGAGGCCAAATCGAAGTTAGGTGGACGGGTTGGATCGTTTACCGATCTAACGACGGGGAAATCCATCGATTATTGTCAGCACGTGGGGATGAAATGCTGTACATCACTACAACGTTGGATAGAGGAAACAGGGCAACAGGAGGCTTGGACTGAAGAGAAGCAACTCCGGTTCGTATCCAATGAGGGAAAGAAGATTATCGCCGAGAGTATCCCGCTCCCACCACCATTCCATCTGTCGAAACTTTTTTGGTCTTGGCCTGGATTGAGGCTGTGGGACCGAGTCCAAATCGGATCCGCGATCTGGCGGATGCTCCGTTCTCGCGATGAGGAGGGAGGATTGGATTCGAAACTGGCCGTCGACTGGTTGAGGGAGCAGAAGCAGTCTTCACAATCGATCGAACGATTTTGGAAAACGATTCTTGTCAGCGCGTTGGGTGAAAAAATAGAACGGGTCTCTTATGCCGCGATGCGCAAGGTTCTCGTGGATGGGTTTGCTCGACGTCGCGATGCGTATCATCTGTTGGTCCCGACTCGCCCCTTAGCCGAGCTAGCCGATTCGATTGTTCGACACAGATTGGTAGAGCTGGAATGCACGATCAGGGATGGAACGGTGGTTGCGCGTGTAGAGTCAACTCCGGGCGAGACGCCCGGGCCACGATCAGATCACAGAAGCGACCTTTCTGAAAACGCGTCACAGCGTTTCACGAAAGAGGGCGTTCGCGTCCGTTTCAAGTCGAGTTCGGATGAGATGTTTCACGGAGCTGTGGTTGCGGTTCCTTGGCGCAAATTGCCCGCGATGGTGGATCTCGAACCGAAGTGTCGACATTTGGTGGAAGAGATCGAATCCTCGCCGATCACAGGAGTTCATACTTGGTGGGATCGACCATGGCTCGACCAGCCTCACGCGATTTTGATCGACCGTTTTGCGCAGTGGATTTTCCCGGGGCCTAGCCAATCCCCTTTACCTCAAGAGGCGAAGAGTGACGAAACGTACTATCAATTTGTGATCAGCGCCTCGGAGGATCTCCGTACGATCTCTTCCGAGACGATTCTCACAAGGATCGAAGAAGAAGTGCGGGAGTTGTTCCCCAAGGGGGCGCGAGCCAAGTTGTTGCGAGGATACGTGGTGACCGACTCGGACGCTGTTATCAGCATGACTCCTGAGGTGCGTAAGGGAAGGCTAGGTGCAAGGCATCTTCAAGAGGATCGGATCCTACTCGCAGGAGATTGGACCGACACCGGTTGGCCATCGACGATGGAAGGAGCCCTTCGTTCCGGAGAAACCGCAGCCGAAGCCCTACTAAATCGCCTAGGGCATCCAACCCATGTAGGACGGAATTCATTCCGTTAATCAACGCCTCCATCCCAAGCCCCCAACGGAGGCTATGCCTGCTCCTCTTTGAGGGCTCTTCAAGCCCCCCTGAAGTGGCGAGAGGCTCTAGAGAAATAAAGAGGCTCTGAATGGAGACCTGGAGTAACGGAATAAATTCCGTTCTACATTGGCCCCAAACGGAGCCATGCCTGCTCCCCCCTTGAGATGGCCTGACGCATCGGCGGTAAGCGGGCGGACGCGGAGCGTCCTCCCCAATCATAACCCGACGCGTTAGCGAGGGACAGCGTCGCGAGTAAACGCGGCCCTTGCTGGGAACGTCTCATACGCCGGGTGGCACGTCCCTGTGGCACGAAGAGCGTGCTGTGAGATCTCGTATTGGGTACGTGGTTGCCACTGCTGTCCCTCGCTAACGCTTCGGGTTGTGATTTCCTGGCCTCGCTTACGCGTCGGCCCAACATCCATAACATTGATAGGCGCGAGAATACACCGTACAATAGCGACATCTCTAGGAGTAGAAAATGGCACCCCAAAACACACCCCCTAAATCGGCGAGAATCGTGACGCGGGTTTCTCAAGAACAGAAGGATCTGATCGAACGAGCGGCGGCATTCAGTGGTCGGACGGTTTCCGATTTTGTTCTTGCTCATACCGAGGTCGCCGCGAAAAAGGTCATCGAAGAGCATGAGAAGCTGCGTCTTGATCAAACCCAAAGCCGGGCGCTTGTCGATGCTTTGCTGGCTCCCAAGGAGCCGAACGGGGAGCTGAAGCGTGCGATGAAAAACTATCGCAAACTCGAACGAACGAGGCTCGTCCCCACCCTTGCACTCGCTTCGCTTTTTTGGACCTTCTCCCCAAATGCTCGAAGCGACGAGCCGGCTCAAGACCAGATCGCCGCGTGGATCGCGCAACTCGCCGATCCCAACTATGCCAAACGGCAGTTTGCGAAGTCCGAGCTGGAACGGTTGGGAGTAAGCGCCCTCGATCAACTTCATGAAGCCTCCCTTCACCCAGACCCGCAAGTTGCTTCGGCAGCCCGATTTTTGATTCAAAGCAACCAGTTTCTCTGGGCGTGGGATTTTGATTCTTCACGCGTTCGTTCTATCTTGATGAACTACGCCGCCTCGGAGAACAACAACAAACTGGCCCTGATCAAAGAACTTGCACGTCTTGAGCGGGAGGAGGGAATTCCTGCCCTCTGCCGTTTAGCCCGCTATGAAACGGTGAGTGCTCTATCCAAATGGGCGGCGATCCAAGTTCTCAAAGCCCCGACGCCGATTGGAATGACCGACGAGCAACATGCGGCCAAGATCTTACGGTACATCGACGGTGGAGGAAGCGTCGCGTCTCAATGGCTGATCGCTCACTTTGGGGGAAAGGAGTTCGCTCCCGCTTGGTGGCGAGCTCAAATCGATTCGGAAAACAAGCTCCTCGCCAACGGCACCCACGAGTCGAGTTCAGAAATCGTCTCGGAGTTGACTCGCTGGCAGATTCAAAATCTCGCGAACCGACCGGAATTTCGTCAGCAAGCCATCGAGCTAGGGGAGTCTTACCTAAGCGCGAACGCAGCCTCGGTGACCTCTTTTTCTGAGACAGCTGAAGAGTTTGCGATCTGGGCCCTAGAAATGGGACTTCCGGAACTGGTTCAAAAGCAACACGCGTTCCTCACCTTCCGCTCGGTCGAGCGATCCCCCATCTACTCCTATCTCCTCGCAGAGAGCTTTCATATTCAGGGAAACGCAAAGCTCGCAGAGGAGATTGCGAAGTTAGCGTTCGATCAAATCCCGGTAGACGCGCAAGGGAATCGATGGGAACCGAAAGAGGCTGACCTTCCCCCCAAGGGATTGCTCGACTTCTCCGCTGACCTGCGGTTCGAAGCGGGGGGAACTCGACGCTACTACATCGGTTCGACTCTCAAGAAGCGAGGGAGATTCGATTGGGCGGTACGCGAGTTGGAGCTTTCGGCTGCGGACGATTTAACGCAGCCGGAAACCCGCTTCGCATTGTATGCGTTGGCCTCCATCCATCATTCTTTTGAACGCTATGCCGAGGCGAGTGCGGTCCTCGAGCCCTTCGCAAAACGGATGGAGAAGGAGCCGATGTTCCGGAACCAACTGATGGATCAAAGCACTTCAACTCTCCTTTCCTCCTACTACTTGTACACGGGGGACGCGAAAGGTGCAGAAGGAGATATCGAACTCGCTGCGAGCAATTATTTTAAAGCTCTTGATACGTCTGCAGATAACGTCGATGCCTTGATCGGTCTCTATAAACTAGATATCACCGACCAGGCGGAAATCGCCACGGAGCGTGCTAGCCGTTTGAAAACAATCGTGCGCGAACACCGGGAGCAGATACGGAAGTACGAGCAGTTCCTATCCGAGGGAGCAGGGAAGGAGTTTTTCGAGTCGTTTAGCCCCCTTTTAGCGATGCAACTCAATTCTCTCGCTTGGTTGCTCGCGAACACCGAAGGAGATTTCAACGAGGCGGTACAGATGAGCCGCCGTGCTTGCTCCCTACAGCCCCAAAGCCCTGAGTTTCTCGATACCCTGGCTCACGCCTACTTCGCGGCGGGGGAATGGAAAGATGCCGTCGAACAACAACGCCGAGCCGTGAAGCTCTCCCCCCACCTCCCCGAATTCCAACGGGCCTTGACCCGGTTCGAAGCCAAGCTGGCGGAAATGGAGAAATAGGGGAGGGAGGGCAACACTGTTAAGCATTTTTTAAAGGAAACGCAGGGACGCAGAGGAGTTGGACCACAGAGATAAATCTCCGCGACTCTGCGCGTCCGCGTCTCTGCGTTGAATTTGACTAACCGCTGAAAGCATAAAAACCGTAGTGTGTGTGAAGTGGTCGCCGCTTCCATCTCTGATCGAGATAGCGAGCTAGCTAACGTTTCTATCGCAATCGCCTATGTATCCCAAGCGACCACGTAATTCTGCTCCCTTCGCCCCCTTTGGGGGAGAAGGGCTGGGGATGCGGCTTAGTCAACAATGGTGTAGGTAGATCTCACTTCTACCCCCCAATCACAACCCGTGGCGTAAGCGAGGGATAGCGTCGCGAGTGAACGTAGCCCTTGTCGGGAATATCTCATGCATCGGGTGGCACGTCCCTGAGGTACGAAGGGCGTGCTGTGAGACCTTGAGGAGGGACACCTGGTTGCCAGCGCTGTCCCTCGCTTACGCCACGGGTTGTGATTTTCGTGGTCTCGCCTACGCATCGGCCAACAGCTACTTTTTGACGATTAGGGAGTATACTTACACTAAGGAGCCAATCCTGGTCTTCTCTCCCCCGGGAGACGCCCACTTTTACCCAGCAGATTCATTCGAAATCAGCAGATCGCCATGTCGTCCAACGCAACCAATGCCGTTCGTCAAGCAGCAGCCTCCCCGACCGGTTCGGTTAGTCGGGAGACGTTGCTCGACTATCTGAAAACCGCTGCGAAGTCGATGCGCCGGTTTGAACTAGGTGTCGGTGTCGTCATTTGGCTGACCTCCATCCTCCTGATCATCGTTCTCGCGGTCTTCATCGATCACTGGATTGCCCCGCTGAGTCCCTTCGTTCGGGTTCTCTTTTGCGCAGCCCTCGTTGGGTTCTCCCTCTGGTGGTTGCCGAACCGAGTTCTACCCCTTCTCGTTCGCCCCATCCATCCAGAGCATGCAGCCCGACGCATTGAATCCCTCTACCCAGGGATGAAAGAAAGCCTCATCAGTTGGCTTCAACTTTCCACCGCAGAAGATCATACCCCACGCGGAGTCCTCGCCGTGGTCGGTCGCTATGCCGCACGCAATCTTGGAGGGGCTGACTCGAAGAGCGTTCTCGACACCGGAGCCCTCCTCAAGTGGACGACTTTCTTCACCACTATCCTCATCGCGTTCCTGATCTACGTCTTCGCGGCGCCGAAAAGTAGCGTTGTCTCCCTCGCACGAGTTCTGATGCCTTGGTCGACCATCGCTCCAGCCTCCCGCGTCACGATCACCCATGTCGATCCTGGAACGACGAAGATCACCCAAGGAACCAATCTATCGGTCACCGTCACCACCCGTGGAATGTTCCAAAAGGATGAGGTATTCCTTCGCTATGATCTCTCCGACGGTCAGCAAATCGGGCAACGGATCAAACTCGCACCGGAAGTAAGTGGTATCAGCTACAAAACGGTCTTCGGGGAAGGGCTCGGTGGCCTCCACCAACCCTTCACTTATTGGATCGAGGCGGGGGATGCGATTGCCGGACCTTACGACGTGGCGATCCAAACGGTCCCGATCGTCGTCGTCGACCGTTTGGAACTCGCCTATCCGAAGTACACGAAACTCAAAGCTCGAACGATCACAAAAGATGGTTCTTGCGAAGTCCCCGAAGGAACAACCCTCAACTGGCAAGCCCATGCCAATCAAGAAATGGCGAAAGCCCGGGTGGAGTTCAATCCCGTCATCGAACGAGGGATACTCCTCCAAGCCTCCAGTCTGGTCGACCTGCATACCAAAGGAACGGAGATCCAAGGAAGTTGGTTGGCAACTCTCAACGAAGGGAAGGAGAATCCAACCATCCACCGGTACCGCATCAAAGGGACCAACACACTCGGAGAACAAAACTCCGATCCTGTGATCTATTCCGTGAAGATCCTCGCGGATATCCCACCCACGATCAGTGTCGCAAGCGAACTCCCCTCGACCGTGGAAGTTCCCTTGGATCAGGGGCTCGATATCGAACTCCGCGCTCGGGATCCCGATTACGGACTCGCGAGGATGTCCGCGATCGGTTACCGATTGCCCAGTCTAGCGGGAACTCCTCCCCTCTTTGAAAAAGAGTTATTTCAATCCAAAGAAGGGAGCATGGAGCAGACCCGCGGAACTTTCCGTTTCGAGCCTCGCGCCTATGGATTGAAGGTCGGTGATCGAATCGATTTTTACAGCGTCGCCTTGGACAATCGTCATAAGCCTGGCACCGACACCCCCGAACCCAACGTCACCGAATCCACTCACATTGAGATCCGGGTAACCCCTCCCACGAACCGCCGACCTAATCAGGGAGAGGAAACAGCGCAAGGACAAGCGAAGAACCCCGACCAACCAAAACGAAACCCCAACGATCGCAACCAACCACGAGATCGAAGCGGCCAACAGGAAAAAGGGAACGATCCGAACGACGCCAACAAAAACCAGAACCAGCAATCGGAGTCTAACCCCGGAACCAAGAACCAAGAATCTGGAAAAGAATCTGGCCAAGGGGAAAAAGGAGAGGGGACACAGGGAGAAGGAGGAGCTAGCGACGGTTCTGGAGAACAGGAGGGAGACCCTAGCGATCAAAATCGGGGTGGATCAGGAAGAGGAGGCCAAGGGAACTCAAGCGACTCAGAAGGTTCCGAGTCTGGTGACTCAGAAGGCACATCAGGAGATCGCGGATCCTCTAAAGGAAGTCAAACGGGGGGGGGGCGCAACTCCACAGGTGGAGAGAACAATTCCGACGAAGCCCCTCCTGAACACGACGGAGAGATCTTCGACGCTATCAATGAACACCGAGAAAAATCCTCGGACGACCAACAAGGTGGTCAGCAAGGCGGTCAGCAAGGCGGTCAGCAGGGCGGTCAGCAGGGCGGTCAGCAAGGCGGGCAACAAGGCGGGCAACAAGGCGGGCAACAAGGCGGGCAACAAGGCG
>CAYMXM010000102.1:0-11792 GCA_964394065.1 uncultured Pirellula sp.
CGGCCCCTCTCCCCGAAGCGGGGCGAGGGGAGCAGAGTTCTAAAGCGCAGCGCGTCTTAGGGCACCAAAGCGGTGTCCGACGGGGATGAGCCCAGGGCGGCGAAGAACGGGCGGAATACTGAAAGCAGGTGTTGCAGAACCTTTCCGATCGGCTCTCAATTCGCTCCCCGGCAAGGGCTACGTTTACTCGCAACGCTATCCCTCGCTAACGCCACGGGTTGTGATGGGGGGGACGCTTCGCGTCCGCCCCCTTAACACCAAATTTGCGAGGTATCTCTCCTCTGATCCTTAGGTCTTTTGCCTTAAGTCTTAAGCCTTCTTCCGTGTGTTCTGTGTATTCCGTGGTCCCCCTTCGAAGGCTAGAATAATCTATTGGTTCGGAAACCTATTCTCTTCTATCGCAGGTGGACAAGGTGATGAAACGATCTATACGAACTCGTCGAATCGGCGTCATCGAGCAACTGGAAGCTCGGCAACTGCTCACCGCCGAAGGTACCCCCTTCAATCTATCCCAAATCTACGACACATCCGCGCTGGGTGGAACGGTTTCTGCCGTAGTCGATTGGGGGGACGGGCAATCGTCTGTGGCGACCATCGCCAATCAACCCGTTCAAGGGGCGCTCCGAATTCGATTCGACTATTCTCTCGATACGGCAGGTTTTTTTAACGACCCTGTTCGGCGAGACCTTCTGCAGCGAGCCGCCGATTCGATTACAAGCAAGCTTTCCGATACCCTTACCGCGATTGCTCCTTCGGGGATAAACTCCTGGACCGCTCGATTCCAGGACCCTTCTACTGGAATCAATACGACTCGCGTCAACATGTCCTTGCCCGCGAACGAAATACTCGTCTTTGCTGGAGGGCGAGCCATGCCGACCGGGCAATTGGGGTTCGCGCATCGTGGTGGGACCAGTTCCTCTGGGGACAGCCAAGCCTTCGTCGACAATGTGAGTTCGCGTGGGCAAGCGGGGGCTCTGAGTTCTCCACCGACCGATTTTGGACCGTGGGGTGGTTCTTTGGCGCTTAGCACTTCAGCGAATTGGCATTTTGGATCGACCACCTCGGGGCTCGACAGCAACGAGTTCGACTTCATGACCGTCGCTCAACACGAGCTCTTGCACATCCTTGGGTTCGGAACGTCCGAGAGCTTCGACGCTAAAATAAGCGGTAGTGGATTCACCGGCGCGAATGCCGTCGCCGTGGCGGGAGTTAGTCCCGTTCCATTGGCTGACCCGGATCACTTACCCTCTTCGGTAGGGGCTGGTGCGATCCAGAGCATCATGTCTCCGGGGACGACGATAGGGCTTCGAAAATCGGTGACCCGTTTGGACTTGGCGGTTCTTCAAGATATCGGATGGCAATTGCTCGTTCCCAATGTTCAAGTTTCAGCGGACCATATCTATGGAGACAATGGAACCTTGCAGGGGCAGGTTCGTTTGCAGGGATCATCCTATGGAGAGGTTACCTATCCATTGCAGGTGGTGACCACGAATGTTGCACCGACTCTCCAAGCTCCCGCGAATCAAACGGTGGTAACAGGCGTTCCCATTTCTCTTCCTGCGATCGGCCTCTTCACCGATCCAGGATTTGGGTTCCCTTCGGCGTCGCCACCCGTGCAAGAGAGCTTCACCTACTCCATCGATTGGGGAGATCAAACTCCCTCGACGACTGGAGGAGCGACGGTAACGCGGGTCGGTTCACCGGGGGTACTTACCGAGGGAACTTTTGGAGGTGAGCATACCTATGGAGCTCCTGGGAACTACACCGTCACCCTTCGAGTGACCGACGATGACGGCGGATCAGCCCAGCAGCAGTTTTCCATTTTGGTAAGTGGCGTTCCGGAATTGACCATGAGCATCGATCGAAATCGATTCGCCGAAAACGCTGGGCAGAATGCGGCCACATTGACGATCCAGCGAACCGGGTTCCCACTCAACAGCCCCCTTCAAGTGACACTGACTAGCAGTGACACCACCGAAGTCGCTCTCCCAGCGACGGTCACGTTCGAGGCTGGACAGGAGACGATCCAAGTTCCCGTGCATGCGGTGGACGACACCTTGCTGGATGGATTGGTGCGTGTGCAGCTACAAGGAATTGCGGGGACGGTTTCCAGCAACGTGGCTGAGGTCGAAGTTGAGGATCACGAAACGATCACGATCGTTGCGAATCGAACCACGTTCGGTGAGCACGAAGGAGCTGGCGTCTCTGTGATCGAAGTGACCCGTTCGAACACCGATGTGGATCAAGCGATCGTGGTCACGCTCGTGAGTTCTGACACGTCTGAGTTAACACTCCCCGCGAGCGTCACGATTCCAGCGGGACAACGTTCGACTACGGTGGGGGTAAACGCGGTAGATGATGCGTTGTTCGATGGAAATCAGACGGTAATCGTTTCCGCATCGGCGACTAATTATACGGGGAGTTCGATTGAGTTTGTGGTTACCGATTACCAGCCGATCAGTTTAGCAGCGGAACCTTCGACAGGGCTATTCGAGGACGAGCCAGCCCGTCGAGCGGGAACGATCGAATTGGAGATACGTTCCCCCGCGCCGGCGGGTGGTGTCACGCTTCAGCTTTCCGCGAATCCTCCCAATCAGTTGAGCTTCCCGGCCAGCGTTGTGATTCCAGCAGGAGAGACCCGAGTCACTGTTCCGGTCGAAGCGATCGATGATGCGGTTCCTCAGGGGCAAAGAAGTGTTCAAGTTACGGCGAGTGGCCCTGGGATGTTACCAGCGACGGTTTCGATTTCGGTCTTTGATGAAGACGTGCCTTATTGGACGAACTTGAACGAGGTCTTTGACATCGACGGGGATGGTGATGTCGGTCCTTTGGATGCGTTGGCCATCATCAATCCGATCAACCAGCGTGGATCGAAGATGTTGTCCCCTGAAAACGATCGAGACCTTCTCTTCGTGGACCCCAACATGGACGGATCCATGGACCCCCTCGACGTTCTCTACGTGATCAACGAAATCAATCGCCGCATGCGCGAGGGGTAAACTCGGCTATTGTTTCTAACCCTTCTACCCCCCAGCCCCTCTCCCCGAAGCGGGGCGAGGGGAGCAGAGATCTAAAACGCGACGCCTACTAGGCCGCCAAAGCGGTGTCCGACGGGGACGAGCCCCGGTCGGACAAGAAGCCGTTCCCCAGGGAAAAATGCTTCACAGCGTTGCCTAGAGGGGAAGGTTACTCTTCTCTTGGGTGTTGGTAAGGTTATGGTATATTTACATCCACCCCTTGCCTTCAAGAAAAATCCGATATGTCTTCTACTACGCGAACTCTTCCTCTTCGAATTGGCAAGGTCGAGATCGGATTCCCTGTCGTTCAAGCCGCGCTCAGTGGTTACAGCGACTGGGCGATGCGCGTGATCGCGAGGCGAATGGGGGCATCCTATTCCCTCTGCGAAGTGATGCTCGACCAGTTTTTGGTCGGACTTAAGGATCGGAAGCGAACGCAACATTTCTTGCACAACACCCCGGAAGAACATCCCGTCGCCGGGCAGCTCATGGGAGCAGAACCAGAACAATTCGCACTTGGTGCGCATAAGCTGGTCGAAGCCGGATTCGCTGTGATCGATATCAACTTCGGTTGCCCCGTTCGGAAAGTTCTCGGTCGCTGCCGAGGGGGATTTCATCTAAGTCAACCGAACATCGCTCTTGAGATCGTACGCAGAACCCGCGACATCGTTCCGGTCGACATTCCGGTGACGGTCAAGATGAGGCGAGGGGTGGATGATACCCCTGAGAGCCGCGATCGGTTCTATCAAATTCTCGATGGGGCGTTCTCTAGTGGTGTCGCTGCAGTCACCGTTCACGGCAGGACGGTCGAACAACGATACATTGGCCCGAGTCGATGGTCGTTCTTGCAAGAAGTAAAACAACATGTTGGCGATAAAGTGATACTCGGGAGTGGCGATCTTTTCACGGCGCACGATTGCTTCCGCATGATGGAAGAAACCGGAGTTGATGGAGTGACCGTCGCGCGCGGTTGCATCGGGAACCCATGGATCTTTCAGCAAGCTAGAGCGCTCGATGCGGGGGAACCTCTTCCACCGCCACCTAGTTTGTTCGAACAACGTGAGGTGATGCTCGAGCATTTCCGCTTAGCAGAAGAACTTTACGGGAGCGATCGAGCTGGGGTCCCAATGCGGAAGTTCGGGATCAAATATGCGCAGAGCCATCCAGAGAGCGTTGCGGTACGGACGGAGTTTGCGCGTGTGAAGAACCTTCAAGAGTGGAAGGGGGTTTTAGAACGTTGGTACTCTGAAGATCTGCCAGGAATCTATCCAGTAATTTCAGAGATGTCTTGTTAGGGAACAGGCCCGAAAATCACAACCCGCGGCGTAAGCTTTGAAGTTGCACTATTTTTGAAACACAGAGGCACAGAGTCAGGGCAAACGCATACTAAGTTGCAGGTAGGCCAAGGAGTTGCGTCAACCGATCAAGCTGGCGCACTCCTTCCCTTCGGTTTTGGCGAGAATGCGATAAATCCAAACGCTGGGATTGAAGTGATCTCAGATGTAGTCAGTAACCGTTCCTCGATTAGGAATAACGCAGGTCAGACAAAACTCCAGATCACGCTGAACCAATACACTTGGACTTCCTTGCCCATAGTTGGTACCTTTTGGAGCTTGTGGCATCGTAGAGAATATTTCTAAGATGTACCAAATCCAAATTGCCAAGTTGCCCCCCAATTGCCCAAAGTTCGCGTTTGCCCTGTCCTTCAGACGCCAAAGCGGTATCCGACGGGGGCGAGCCCCGATCGGACAAGAAGCGAATCAGAGAACGAAACTTGCACAAAGCCTATGCGCCGCTTTGCGGCGGACAAATGCGACAGTGCTGATTACACTCGACGGTACTGATTACACTTCGGTGTGTTCCGTGGTCGTTTCGCGTGCGTAGGTAGCTGAAATGGAAATGATGGTCGACATGCTATTGGAACTTAGGTGGGAATCGCGACCACTTCACCCACCCTACAACTTAGATCGATGTCCTCTTTAAGCAACGACGCATTGCTGCTCTATATCGATTCCCCCCTTCGCTATGAGAAGGAGGCTTGGGAGAAGGTCTGCCGTGGGATGGAGCACCGGCTTGGGATTCGGGGGTGGACCATCGTCGAAGGAAGCCCCCAGCTTGGTACCAAGGAGAGTTGGGAGAATGCTTGGGAGGAATGGCGAGAAGCGGGAGTCGAACGGATCACCCTGGTTAGTGTCGGAGAGAGTACACCGATACGAGACTTGGCGATGGCGAGTTTGGCGTGGGAGGCTGGAGTGAGTTGCGACGGGGATCAAGAGTGGCAACCTCAGATCTATATTGCTCCCGAGTGGGATGCGCGGGATTGGAGTGAGTTTCTATTGAGTGCGTCCCCTGACTCTCTTTCGATGGAGTGGCGTTTGGTAACGTCCCCTCCTCCATCTTGGGACCCGATTGGCGAAGAGGGGGATCTGGTTCGAAATCATGCTTATCGCGCAAGAAGATTGGCCGTAGTGGAGATCGTCTGGGAGTTGAGAAGACAGGGAGCTATAGCCGACTTCGAATTTGCGTCGTCATCGTCTCTTGGGGAAGATCGAGAGTTTGCGCAGAGGAGTTTGACCAAGGCACCGGCGAGATTGCCGACCGTCGTATGGATTCCTTGGACGGAAGGTAGCCTCGTAGGACAACGCCGTGACGCATTTTCCCCTGAGAAAACGGGCGTTTCCTCACCGTGGCCCGGGCGTCTCGCCCGGAGCTGCGAAGGCTCCTCCGGGCGAGACGCCCGGGCCACGAACAAATCGCACACCTCTGTCGTGTTGATCGGAGATGGATTATCGCGGCGACAAGTTCCCATTCGAAAGGCGTTCCCGTTGGATCGAATCGCTTCTCTGCTCGTCAGCAAGTCCCTTCTCGCGACGCGACATGGGGAACGATTGGCACCGACGCATACGGGGGATGGTTATCGACGCTTAGTAAGGCAAATGAATGAAGTGCTTCCCAACGACTACCGAGCCCAGGAGCATGATGTGAATCCTCGTTCGATGGGCTCTGCAAAACTGCAAAGCGACCAGTTCGGGGAGGTGCCTTGGGGAGAGATCTGGACCAGTTTCTGTGAACTTGCAATCGCAGGAGGGCCCCCGCATCGAGGGACATGGTTGGCGACGGTGTCGAGTGAGGAGGTCGATAAGGATCGTGAAGGTTACGAACGGGTGGTTGCGGAGATCGAACGAGGAGTTCAGTTAGCTGCTCGGCTTGAACCCGTTCGGTCGAAGGATCTTGGCTGGGTTGGAGTGCGATGCGAATCGGAAGAAATGGCGGGATGGATGGTCCTGGCGATGGTAGCCGAGAATGTAACCGCTCGCCGCGAAGGAACGATTCTCTACGTCCCTGCAGGTCCAGGCTTCACAATAAAACGAGAGATCAAAAACGTGATAACGTCCGTTTCGAAGACGGCGTACTATTGGCGGCAGAGGGATGAATAGTTTTTTAACCACGGATCACACGGAAACCACGGATGAAGAGAGGGGACTCCGGGCGAGACGCCCGGGCCACGATTAAGTGGTAGTCGTAGGGTGTGTGAAGTGGCCCCGCTGTCCCTCGCTAACGCGTCGGGTTGTGATGGGTGGACGCTTCGCGTCCTCCCCCTTACCTCCGATGCGTCTTAACCCAAATGGAAACATGGACGAAGCCCCCTCTTCCTCAAGTCTCAAGCCTCACCCCTCAAGCCTGATTCACTAGGATCGCTTCTATTGCGCGGAGGAGTTGGGGGTCGTCTATTAAGGTTGGGTCTTTTTGTAAAAGAGGATTGGTCTCATCCTCGCCTGAAGAGGGCATCGGGTGTAAGGGGTCGGCTCGTTTGCGGAAACGCTCGTGCACCTTCGTGATACCATTTTCATCGAGAGGTACTTCAAACCCACTGCTGGGAAGAACTCCCCATTCCTCCTCGGGAGAAGCATCCTTGCGGCGGTGAATCAGTCGTCCCTTGGGTGGGTAGTAGTATGCCGTGGTCAACCGCATCGCCGCTTTTCCACCTTCGATCGGGATCATGTTTTGAACACTCCCTTTGCCGAACGTTCTCGTTCCGACAACGATAGCTCGCCCGTGGTCTTGCAAACATGCTGCGACGATCTCACTCGCAGATGCGCTCTGCTCGTTGACGATCACGATGATCGGAATCTCGTCGCTGATCTCGGTGCCGGGCTTCGCTGTGTAGGTGTCGTCTACAATCCCCCCCCTCCCCTTCGTGCTGACAATCTCCCCCGAGTTGAGAAAGAGGTCGCAGAGTTCGACCGCTGAATGAAGAAACCCGCCCGAATTGTCCCGTAGATCGAGGATGATCCCTTCCCAATGTGGGTTGGATTTCAATCCTTTGATCAACTCAGAGGTTGTCTTCTCTCCGAAGAGCTCGACGTGGAAGTAACCGATATCTGGGGCTCCTTGCAGATGGAAATCCCATTGGCCATTCTCAAGCCGTCGATCTCCTAAGACCGATTCGATCTCGATCCGAGCACGCTTTACCTGAACAGTAATCGGTTCCGCTTCTCCCTCCCTCTCCAGTTTGAGAACGGCAATGGAGCCTTCTCTCCCTCGAAGATGCTCCGACGCTTCGGAGAACTTCATGTGCGCAGTTGCAATCCCGTTGACCTCAAGGATTACATCCCCTGGTTTAACACCAGCTCGGAAAGCTGGGGAATCGTAAAGCGTGCTTACCACGGTGAGTCGATCTCTTCTCGGGGGGCTATCAATGCTCACCCCAAGCCCTCCAAACTCCTGCTCGAGAATGGTTTGGAACGGTTTCAAAGCGTTCGGTGGAATGTAGCCCGAGTACATGTCGAGAGAGTTGAGCATCCCTCCCATCGCCGCTTGATAAAGAGAACTCGAGTCAGCCTCATCGACATATTGATGCTCGATGAGTTCCATCGCCAATCCAAGATCGCCAAGCTTTCGCAAACGGTTTGCATTCCCATAGCAAAATAGGGATATCAAACAGACGATGGCGAGTATGCGGAGATTGCGCGTGGTCATAGTTTTGTTACGAGGTCATTGGGGGAGCCAAGGAGAGATATTATAGGTTGTTTGGACGACGCGTAAGCGAGGCCCGAAATCACAACCCGTGGCGTAAGCGAGGGACAGCGCTGGCAACCGGGCTTCTCTTCCAAGGTATCACAGCACGCCCTTCGTGCGTCAGGGGCGCGCCACCCGGCGCCTGAGATATTCCCTACGAGGGGCCACGTGCACTCGCAACGCAGTCCCTCGCTAACGCGTCGGGTTGTGATGGGGACGCTTCGCGGCGAGTAGCCTCATCGTGGCCCGGGCGTCTCGCCCGGACCACGATGAAGCGGGGATCACGATGAAGCTGGGGATGATGTTACTTAAGCACCAACAGTAGGTCGCCGGTTTCGACTTGGCTTCCGGATTGAACGTTGAGTTGGGTGATCTCGCCGTCTCGTTCTGCTGCGATGACGGTTTCCATCTTCATCGCCTCCAACGCGAGTAGCTTTTGCCCCTTGGTCACTTTATCTCCAACTGCGATGGAGACTCCGATGACCATCCCAGGCATCCCTGCTCCTATGTGGGTTGGATCGGAGGGATCGGCTTTGATCCTTGCAACCGACTTATCTTCGAGAGACTTGTCTTCGATCTCCACTTCGCGCGGCTGACCGTTGAGTTCAAAGTAGACGACGCGCGTCCCGTTTTGACGGGCTTCACCCACCGCTAGGAACTTGATGATCAGCCTCTTCCCCGGTTCGATATCGACCGAGAACTCCTCACCGATCAAGGGACCATAAAAAAAGATCGGGGTCGGCAACAAGGAGACGTCACCGTATCGCTGCACATGGGTTACGAACTCATCGTAAACCTTCGGATAAAGGGCGGAGGTAACAATCTCTCGCATCTTCGCAGGGCGACCAAGCTTCGTCTCGAGCTTCTTTCCAATCGCTTCAAAATCGGTCGGTGGAAGGGTTTCTCCTGGACGGTTCGTCACCTCCGGATTGTTTCGCAGAATCGACTTCTTGACATTCTCAGGGAACCCACCTGGAGGCTGCCCCATCATGCCACCGACGAGATCGAGAACCGATCCGGGGTAAGCGATCTCGCGTTTCCCTTCCGCGATATCTTCCGCTGAAAGTTGATTCGCGACCATGAATAATGCCAAGTCCCCGACCGCTTTGCTCGTCGGTGTTACCTTGACGATATCCCCTAACAGCTGGTTGGCATCGGCGTATCTTTTGCAAACATCCGACCACTGATCGGCGAGCCCCAGCGCTTTGGCTTGTTGATAAAGGTTGGTGTACTGTCCGCCAGGCATCTCGTGTTGATAGAGATCCCCACCCGCGACGAGGGACTCGCTTTCGAATGGGCTGTAGAACTGACGCACTCCTTTCCAGTACTCTGAAATCTCGGTCAACGCATCGGTTTCGAGCCGACTCTCTCGCGGAGAACTCCGAAGGGCTTCGACCAAGGTATTCAAATTGACTTGTGAAGTTCCCCCCGACATTGAGGCAAAGGCACCGTCGGCGACCTCAAGCCCCTCCTGAGCGGCGTTGAGAATCGAAGCCGCTTGGATCCCTGCCGTATCGTGGGTATGGAAATGGATCGGCAAGCCGACCTCTTGTTTGAGCGTTCGAATAAGAAGGCTCGCGGCGGCTGGTTTGCAAAGCCCCGCCATATCCTTGATCGCGAGGATGTGAGCCCCCATTCGCTCCAGTTCTTTGGCGAGATCGACATAGTACTTCAAGGAATATTTCGCCCGCTTGGGATTTGTGATATCGCCTGTGTAGCAAATGGCGGCTTCGCAGATCATCCCAGACTCGACGACGGCATCCATCGCGATGCGCATGTTCTCGGTCCAGTTGAGAGCATCGAAGACGCGGAAGAGATCGATCCCTGTCGCGGCTGCTTCACGCACAAACTCTTGAACCACGTTGTCGGGATAGTTGGTGTAGCCAACTGCGTTCGAGGCGCGGAGGAGCATCTGAAAGAGAATGTTCGGAACCCGTTCTCGAAGATTGCTCAATCGACGCCACGGGCTCTCTTTCAAAAATCGCATCGTCGTGTCGAAGGTCGCTCCCCCCCACATCTCCAACGAGAAAAATAGGGGAGCAAGTCGCGCATAGGCGTCCGCCACCTGCAACAAATCCGCCGTGCGAAGCCGGGTCGCTAGCAACGATTGATGCGCATCGCGCATCGTGGTATCGGTGATGAGAAGCTCTTTAGAATTGTGGATCGATTCACAGAACTTCTTCGCTCCCATCTTCAAGAAACGATCTCGCGTCCCTTCGGGAAGAGGAGGCTTTTTGTCGATCTTGGGTAGGAGAGCTGGCTCCCGTCGAACCGTCGCAGTCGAAGCACCTACCATCTGATTTCCATTGACGATCGTCTCAGCGATGAAGCTTAGCAATCGGGTCGCTCGGTCCCGTCGACGCGGAAGCTCGAAGAGTTCCGGCGTTTTGTCGATCATCCGAGTCGTTGCGTCCCCAGCCAAGAAGGTTGGGTGGGTGATCAGAGAAATGAGGAACGGGATGTTGGTCTTCACTCCTCGAATGCGAAACTCTTGCAAGCATCGTTCCATCCGACCTGCGGCTTCGCCAAGGTTGCGCCCGCGCGCGGTTACCTTCACCAGAAGGGAATCGTAGAACGGATTGACCACCGCTCCACTAAATGCAGTCCCCGCATCGAGTCGTATCCCGAGTCCGCCAGCGCTTCGATAGTGAGAGATCCGTCCATAGTCGGGACGAAACTGATTGGTGGGATCCTCGGTCGTAACGCGACATTGAATAGCGCTTCCGACGAGTTCCACCTCTTCCTGAGACGGGAGCCCTTGCGATTGATCTCCGAGCCGCTCTCCTTGCGATACGAGGATCTGAGCGCGCACCAAGTCGATCCCAGTCACTTCTTCCGTGACGGTGTGCTCGACTTGGATGCGTGGATTGACCTCGATGAAGAAGAACTTGTTGGCGTCGGTGTCGTAGAGGAACTCAACCGTTCCTGCGCAGTGGTATCCCACCTCTCGACCGATAGCCAACGCAGCTTCGTGAAGCTCTGATGCAGTTTTTCGATCAAGGTTCGGAGCCGGCGCGATCTCGACAACCTTTTGGTGCCTTCGCTGGACCGAACAATCGCGCTCGTGCAGGTGGATCAAATTGCCATGCTTATCGCCGAGGATTTGAACCTCTAGGTGTCTTGCTCTGCCCACCAACTTCTCGAGAAAAACTTCGTCACTTCCGAATGCGTTCTTCGCCTCGCGTTGTGCTTGTTCGAGGTTGATTTGGAGCTGGCTTTCCTCTTCGACGACTCGCATCCCGCGACCACCTCCTCCTTTGGAGGCCTTTAGCATGATCGGATAGCCCATCGATTTCGCTGTCGCATAGGCTTCGTCGATGGAAGCGACCGCATGAGCGGAACCTTCGAGAACCGGAACTCCTACCTTCTTGGCGATCGTTCGAGCAGCGACCTTGTCACCGAGGAGTTCGAGTGCGCGCACGCTCGGGCCGATGAAGGTGATTCCGTTCTCTTCGAGAGCTTTCGCAAACTCCCCATTCTCCGAAAGGAACCCGTATCCTGGGTGGACCGCATCGATTCCATTCTCAAGACAGAGTCGAACAATCCCATCGATATCGAGGTAGGAGCGAATAGGCTCGCCTGGTTTACCGATCTGGTAGGCTTCGTCTGCCTTGAAACGATGGAGTGCGAAGCGATCTTCGTAGGAATAGATTGCTACGGTTCGGATCTTCAGCTCGTGCGCGCTCCGGAAAATTCGGGTCGCAATCTCGCTCCGGTTGGCAGCGAGGAGTTTTTTAAATTGAGGCATAGCCTAGC